>JAAZDW010000016.1 GCA_012512595.1 Erysipelothrix sp. | reverse complement strand
TATTTTACAGATCTTCTTGAGTTAAACCAAGTATTTGTACCAGAATTGCTTATAATAAACAGATTTAGTGTTAGTGCCAATGGTGAGGTCATTGTTGGGACACAGTTATCTCCAAGTGATTTCAATGTAGCTTTAAAAACTACTACGGAAGGTAATATTTTAGAAATAATCATAAACAATCCTGAAGGCGATGGCTTACAAATCATTTTTACCACCTCAATTCAAGGTGATGATAGCCACGAAATTTATAAGAATAAGTTTAAATTTGCTGTAGGTAAAGATGGTTTTGAATACACCAGTTTGCCTGCAACGGTCGAAATAGATAATGGAAGAGTTCATATTATCAAGACCGATGAACTAGGAAACCCAATGGAAGGTGTGGAATTTGGATTCTTTAGCTATCCTCATGGATATGGTAATAATGACATTGGAGTATATCTAGTCACTGATGCTGATGGTAAAGTGTCTACCCAACGGTTAAAGTATGGTAGATATTACTTGTATGAATCAATGCCTAGTCCTGGCTATAATGTCGCTGATAACTTTATGGAAGGTGCCATAATCAATGTCACAGCAGATGATACAGTTGAGATGCAAACTTATAGAATTTCTAATGTGCCAACTAAGACTTGGATTTATAAACAAAATGAAAATGAGAAATATTTAGATTGGGCCCTCTTTAAACTAGAACTTCTAACTGAGGATGGCTATATGCTTATTAGTGATGACTTAGAGTTAATTGAAGGCTCGATTCTCATTACCCATCTTGATGAAGGTACTTATCGTCTAACTGAAATAGAAGCAACCCAAGGCTACTTACTCAACACTGAACCGCTTGTGTTTGAATTATCTAGAAATGAAGATAACTATCTTGAAGTTAACAATTTCATATTCACTAACTATCGAGGTAGTGTCCAACTATTGAAAATGGATGAGGATAAACTAAAACTAGAAGGTGTTATGTTTGATCTCTATGATGACAAAGATGTCTTAATCAAGAGTGGTTTACTTACTAATCTCGATGGTAAAATTGTTGTAGATGATTTAGCACCTGGAACATACTACTTCAAAGAAACAAAAACATTAAAAGGTCTAGTCCTTAATAAAGCACCTATTACCTTTACTATCAAAGCCTCAGCTAACGGCAAACCGGAAGCAGTGAGGCTAGAAGTAGTAAATGATAAGGTTGTGTTAACACCAGACCCTACAGACGAGCAAACACCTACTGTCGTGGATATAGCTAATCCTACACCAACTGATGGAAAAGTTAAAGGAGCAGTAAAAGTGCCAACAGCTGTTGAACAGACAAAGGGTGGACAAACACCTAAGACCGCAATCAGTGACAATACAAATGTATTTATGTTTGTAATAATACTTTCTGCAATGTATATTACTTCGATACAATTAAAGAAGAGATTTAAAAAAATCTAATTAAACATCAAATTTTTAGATTTGATAATCGACATACAAAAAACTGCTTTTTTCGAAAGCAGTTTTTATATTTTGGTAAAAATATAAACTCCGCTTGATTAAAGTGGAGTCATATTGTGTAAGTAAGTAATTATTATTTTTCTTGGGCGGCCATTATTTTTGCAATTTCTGGAAGTCTGTTAGTTAGACCACCGTCAACTGTTAAATCGATACCTGTTAGAAATGATGACTTATCATCAGCTAAAAACATAACTGCATGTGAGATATCATCTGGATTACCATTTCTGCCTGATGGTGTCATTTGTTTCATAAATGCCATTTGTTCTGGGTGATCAGCTGCTGCTTGTTCACTCATTGGTGTCATAATAATTCCTGGTGATAGAGATACAATTCTTGCTCCCTTTTCGCCATATTTTGTAGCCCACTTTTTAGCTAACATCTGAACACCTTTTTTAGCAAAATTATAAGCTATGTCAGACTCATCTTTAACGACTTGTACTATTGCATCTATAGCCCCTTCACTTTGAGGGTTTTTTAAGAAATTATCATAAGCTTCATTGTCAGGAACTACGTTGCCCATCATAGAAGCAATTAAAATTACTACTGTATTCTCTTGTGCTACTTCTAATACTTCTTCAACTAAGTATTCAGCTCCAAGTAAATCTATTTCTAATGTTTTTTTAGCACTTGCTTGGCCACCACTAACACCAGCTGAGTTAACAACAGTCTTAACTTTACCAAGTGTCGCTGCATATTGAACTAAATCTTTATTTGCTTGTCGACTGGAAACATCACTGACTCTATATTCTGCTTCAATACCAGCTGCTTTTAATTCAACTACTGCCGCCTTTAAGCCTTCTTCATTTCTTCCAGTTATAATAACTATTCCATCTTTAAATGATTTAGCTGTATCTAAACCAATACCGCTTCCGCCACCTGTAACAATGTGTACATTCTTCATAAAATAATCTCCTTCTCTCTATGTTTGTCGCTTGTTAATTAATTAACTAGCACACTTTTATATTATAGCATGTTAAAATAATTTTTGACACCAAAATAACTTTTAATCCGCTTATTTGTTGTAGGATTAAGTTATAATGTCTATGAAGTGACAATCAAATGATTAATCTGAAATTGTTGTCGCTAATTCATATCTGATTTTTAAATTTGATCAACTTTAGTTTTCAATGCTTTTAAAGGAGTATACTTTATGGAACATATTAGTAAGATAAAGATTGTTGATGATATCAAGTTACGAAATCAAATAGTAACACTATACAAAAAAGCTAATCATGAAACGACTGTAGGATGGTCAATCGCAATTGCCACAAGATTATTAAAAGTTTCTGAATTTAATAATGATAGTACTGTCAATGAGGGAATTAAGCTTGTTAAAATGTGGTCCGTTGGTAAAGCCAACCTTCAAACGGTACGGCAAGCTAGCTTTGCGATTCATAAACTAGCCAGGGAAACTGAAAACATTGTCGACAAAACTATTCTCAGATGTCTTGGTCAAGCTATAGCTAGTGTTCATGTAAAAGAGCATGCTCTTATTGCTAGTGACTATGCGATAAAATCAATTGGGCTTATAAATGATAATGATATAAAAAAAATAAGTCAAAGTCGTAAATATCAATTATATTTATTAAGATCATTAATTTAAGATGAAAGAGGAGATAATACATGGAAGTAATTTTAGAACTTTTAATTGAAATATTTGTTGTTGGTGTTGTCGAATTTGCCAAATCAAAAAAAGCTAATAATCTTTTAAGATTTATAATTATGGCCTTTGCCATCTTTATTGTCGTTACACTCTTTTATGTTTCCTATGTGTTAAGAGATAATGTTTGGGAGATGATAGTCGCTTTAATTTTCGCGAGTATATC
This sequence comes from Erysipelothrix sp., assembly GCA_012512595.1. Taxonomy (GTDB): domain Bacteria; phylum Bacillota_I; class Bacilli_A; order Erysipelotrichales; family Erysipelotrichaceae; genus JAAZDN01. The sequence goes on along the minus strand of JAAZDW010000016.1, from coordinate 6,298 downwards.
CGGTATTTACACTTATCACTTACACAAAGAATTTAGAAAAGTTGATATGTAACAGAAAACAAAATTAATAAATAGTTAAAGAGACTAGTAATTTTTAGTCTCTTTGTTTGCATATTTATCAAATGATTAATTAAATTTAGCCTTTAAAAGCTTAATTGTCTTTATAATTTTATCAACTTGACATTAATCACTGCGATTACCCTACTAACTGATATAGGATTGCGCCAATGATTAGTGATCTCATAATCAAAACTTGAACACATTTTAATCAAGTGACATACTAATATTATGTACATTAAAGTCGATAACTCCCCTTTGAAAAGACCAACCCCCATAAAATCTTTCTTTCAATTATCTATTATTATCTCCTTATATAATTTAACCTTCAATCACTTTGATTAGTATTTTGATAATTTAAAATAAAAATCTTCAAAGTTAAGGCTTGTATTAATTATATTTTTTGTCGGTTTTAAAATTAAGCCCAGCGCCTTTAGCCATACCAATCTCAAGTCCTAATGAGATAGCTTGAACCAATATTATCTAAGCCTACTCCAAAGGTAGACCTTAGAGCGATTGCAAGTCAATGCCAAACCCCATCTACGATTTATAACTTTTATTATTATTTTCATTATTTGTATTGTGATATTTTTTGATTTGTGACATCTTTTTACATAAATATTTTATGTCTATTTATTATTTCTTATTTCAATAAATTTAACTATATCACTAAAGATAAAGTCACTTTTAACATCTTCTCTTTTAAAACCAGCTAATATGACATTGTTTTCAGTATCACGATTTATATATTCACCTAAAACCCAAACTGTAATCACATTAAGCCAGTCCATTATTTTGCCCTTAAGTCTTTTATTACTACGGACATGCTCAACCATTATGATTTTTCCGCCTGGTTTACAGACACGACGCATTTCCTTTATACCTTTAATTGGATCGGGTACTGCACAAAAAACACAAGATGCAACAACTGTATCAAAACTATTGTCTTCAAAAGTCATCGCTTGGGCATCCATCTCTAACAGAGTAATATTCTTTTTATCCTTGACTTGTTTTTTCGCCTTATTCAACATATTAAGACTAAAATCGATTCCTATTACTTCTAAGTTTTCAGGATAAAAGATAGCGACTTTGCCAGTGCCAACGCCTACTTCCAAAACTTTACTACCTTCGATACTCTCTAAAACTCTTTTAGTCCAACTACTCATTTTTTTACTATCTTTATTTCCTGTAAAAAAGTTGTAGACATTGGCAATTCGATTATATTTATGTTTTGTTTGATTTTTCATTAGCTGTTCTCCTTGTGGTTTGGTTTCAATGATTATACCACTTTATGCATCTGTATCATAAGATATTTTTTGATAACTCTTTCATCTTTATTTGACTTTAAAAAAAATATTATTTAAATTTATCGGGGTATATAAGTATTTACATTATAACTTATCAAAGTAAGAGTATTAATCTTAACACTCAAAAATAATCATTATAAACAAGTGTATTAACGACATGGAAAGGTCTATTGTGTTATATTACTTAATGTAAATGACAAAATGTCATTATAGATAGGGGACTATATGCAACAAAAATTACAGAAACTTAAAAAATTTAATTTGATTATGGGGGCACTACACCTTGTTCAAGGTATAGCAATGCTTTTTTTAGCCACAAATGTTATTCAAAAGATTGCGGAATTTCAACCAACAATTACCCAAAACTACTTAACCTTTGATGTTGAGAGTCAATCTTTGGTTACTGCAAGCAAGAGTTTATTTGAATTGCCATTTGGAATATTAGTTGCGTCATTTTTAATTATTTCAGCCTTAGCACATGGTATTGTCTATGTGATGAGTGAGAAATACTTTGCTGATCTAAAAAAAGGTATCAACCAATTTAGATGGTTTGAATACGCTATTAGTTCATCAATTATGATTGTCTTAATCGCAACTTTATTTGGTGTTTATGATATCGCATCATTAATCTTAATTTTCTTTGTCAATGCGACAATGAATTTATTTGGATTAGTAATGGAACAGTTAAACTCTAAAAGATCCAAAAATGAAAAAGTAAATTGGGGGCCATTTATTTGGGGATCAATTGCAGGACTTGCACCATGGATTGCAATCGCACTTTATATGACCGCAACCGGAAATTATGGAAATGTACCTTGGTTTGTATGGGCAATTGTTGTTGTTTATTTTATAGCCTTTAACACTTTCCCAATCAATATGATTCTTCAATACAAAGAAGTCGGAAAATGGAAAGATTATTTATATGGAGAAAGAGTTTATATTGTCTTGAGCTTAGTCGCTAAGTCATTACTAGCTTGGCTTGTTCTATTTGGGGCAATGCAACCATAAAAAATTATTTAAACAAGTGTTCTAAACAAGGAACGCTTTTTTAATGCCAAAATATTTATTATTTCTTATTACTTTGTTAGAATAGACTTAAGTGAGGGATGTGAGTAAATTGGAAAAATGGGATATTTATAATCAAGATCGAATCAAAGATAATCTTGTCATTAGTGAAAAGACAAAATTGAAACCGGGTCAGTTTCGTTTAATTGTCCATGTTTGCATTTTCAACTTAAAAAATGAAATGTTGATTCAAAAACGAAGTAAAAATAAAACACTATATCCTAATCTCTGGGATGTCAGTGTTAGTGGTAGTGTGCTAGCTGGTGAAGATACCAGGATGGCTGGAGAAAGAGAAACATTTGAAGAGTTAGGCTACAACCTTTCTTTAGAAAATGAGCGCGTTTCAATGACATTTAATTTTGATGAAGGCTTTGATGATTTCTTCTTAGTAAAAAGAGACTTCGATATCAAAAACCTAAACTTGGACAAAAATGAAGTTACGGATGTAATGTGGGCTAGTGAAAAAGAAATATTATCAATGTTAACTAAGAATACTTTTCTACCCTATCATAAAAGTTTTATCAACCTTTTATTTTTTAACAAAGACAATATGAAAATTCATACTCGCTAAGGCTAAACCAGAATAACTACAAGGTTATCAATATTGATAGCCTTTTTTTATTATAACTTTGACAAATACTACGAACATTGTAAAATGTCTTAATGAAAGCACAGTCGAGGTGGATTATGAATACTAAAAATAAATCTGAATTAGGTTTTGGAAATATAAAACAATTATTATTTAAAATGTCTTTGCCGGCAATTCTTGCGCAAGTTATCAACCTGTTATATAACATGGTGGATAGAATGTTTATTGGAAGAATACCGGATATTGGTGCTTTAGCACTAACTGGTGTTGGAGTAACCTTTCCTATCATTATTTTAATTTCTGCATTTGCAGCCTTAGTAAGCATGGGAGCAGCCCCTAGAGCTTCTATTATGCTCGGTAAAAAAGAAAATGAAGAGGCTGAAAAAATCCTCGGAAATGCCTTTACTGCGCTTATAGTTGTGTCAATTATCTTGACTGCAATTGTTTTATTCTTTGCTAGAGATATTTTAATGTTACTTGGGGCAAGTACTGATACGATAGAATACTCGCTTCAATATATTAATATTTATGCGCTTGGAACAATTTTTGTCCAATTAACTTTAGGCTTAAACGCTTTTATTACCGCTCAGGGTTTTGCTAAGGTTAGTATGCAAACAATTTTAATTGGTGCTATTCTTAATATTATTTTAGACCCAATTTAAATCTTTAGTTTTAATATTGGGATTGAAGGAGTAGCTTTAGCGACCATTATCTCACAAGTTGTATCGGTAATCTGGGTCTTAAAATTCTTATTAAGTAAAAAGAGTACTTTAAATTTAAAATGAAGATATTTTAAGCTTAAAAAAGATGCCATTCTTCCAAGTTCAATTTTAGGTTTATCACCTTTTATTATGCAAAGTACAGAAAGTATTTTAGCCATCTTTTTAATACATCCCTACAAACATATGGCGGTGACTTAGGAGTTGGGACAATGACCATCTTCACCTCAGTGATGCAGTTTAGTTTACTACCACTAATAAGCTTAACTCAAGGTTTCCAACCTATTATTAGCTATAACTATGGTGCTAATAACTTAAATCGAGTTAAGGAAGCCTTTGTTTTACTCTTAAAAGTTGCCTTAGTTTATTCAACCACACTTTGGCTTTTAATTATGCTTAAACCTATTTTATTTGCGAAAATATTTACCAATGACCAGGCTTTAATCAATATTGTAATTCCTAGTTTAAGAATATTTATGTCTGCCTCATTTTTGTTTAGTATTCAAATTGTTTGTCAACAAACATTTATTGCCTTAGGTAATGCCAAAACATCAATATTCTTGGCCCTACTAAGAAAGGTCATATTATTAATCCCATTAATATATATCTTGCCATATTTTTTAGACAACAAGGTAAATGCAGTCTTTATCGCTGAACCAATCGAAGACACAATCTCTCTAATTATTGTAACTATAGTAACTTATAAAAGTTTTAAAAAGATTTTTAAACCAAATAAAACACTTTAAATATAGAATTTATTTACAACTCAGATAAATAAGCATTAAGGATATTCAATGCAGGAGTCAGAAAGAAGTGATATAATAAGTAAGAAAGATGGAGGTTATTATGCTAATAACAAACGGAAAAATATATTTAGATGAAACAATTATTGAAAATGGTTATATCCACATTAAAGATGACAAAATCATATCTGTAGGTGACATGAAATATGTGCCAAAAGCTGATGAAGTAATTGATGCTAAAGGGCAAAATGTATTGCCAGGTTTTATTGATCAACATATCCATGGTGCCAATGGTGCTGACAACATGGATGCGACTCAAGAAGCTGTTTCTACAATCGCTAGATTTTTGCCAAAAGAAGGAACAACTTCCTATTTAGCAACAACAATGACACAATCTGTAGAGAATATTAATAAGGCTTTACATGAAATTGTTAAATATGCTGACAATGATAATCCAGCTGGCGAAGCTGAAATTATTGGTATTCACTTAGAAGGACCATTTATTTCTAAAAAAAGAATTGGGGCTCAAAACCCAGCCTATGTCCAAGTACCAACTAAAAAAGCCTTTGATATATTTTGGAAAGAATCAAATGGATTTATTAAAATAATTACATATGCACCAGAAGAATCAGAAGCGGGATTTACAAGCTATTTAAGAGAACACAATGTTATTCCATCAGCTGGACACACTGATGCTTACTATGATGAAATAGTTAATGAAATACCACATGGTTTATGTAACTTAACGCACTTCCATAATGCGATGACTCCACATCACCACCGTGATGCTGGTGCTGTAACTGCAGGGTTTACCCATCCAGCTTTAAAAGCTGAAATGATTGTTGATGGGATCCACTTGGCTCCAAGTGTTGTAAATGCAACTTTTCAAATTAAAGGTGCTGACAACATCATTTTAATTACAGATGCAATGCGCGCTAAAGGTCTTGAAGATGGAGAATACGACCTAGGCGGACAAACTGTTATAAAAAAAGGTAAAGAATGTCGAATTGCCTCCGGTTCACTTGCCGGCAGCGTTGCCGAAATGGACTTTTGTGTAAGAAATATGCAAGACTTTACAACTGCTACTATGGCTGAACTTGTCAAAATGTCAAGTTCAAACGCCGCCAAACACCTTCAAGTATTTGATCGTAAAGGTAGTTTAACTGCAGGCAAAGATGCTGATATCGTTATTGTAAATGATGACATTGAAGTTTTGACAACTATTTGTCGCGGTAAAATTGCATATCAAGCATAAAACTTAATCAAAGTTATAAAAAGAACTATCCAAAATCGGATAGTTCTTTTTTATTAAAATATTAGTTACTAATATCTAAGTAAGGCGAAGACACTTAAATTATCTGGCATCTTTTCTTTTGGTAGAATAATTACCTCAGCCCCTTTTTCAATTGCAAGCTCGGCTAAGTGGTTTAAGATATCTTCACCATCATCACTTAACTCAAAACTTACATTTGCAAGATCTATTTTACCTCTTACAATTTTATCTGATTGTAAGACCAAAACCCTAACCTGATTAGACATAATTTTTTCAAGGGTGGATTGAATTGTATTAGTTGCCGTATTGTTATTTATCCCAATATTAAACTGCTTGACAAGGTTGTCTGTTTTCTCATCATAAATTGGCTCTAAAACTTCCCACAAGTCTTTCTTTAAAGTGTTTAAATCGATACTTTCTAAAGACTTGTTTAATCCTTGCTTTAAAAGTTGCGGATTCTTTGAAATTTCTCTAAAAGTTGATTGGTGTTCTAAAAGTGATATTAAGATTAAAGGTATCTTACTATCTTTAGTAAAATTATTATA
>JAAZDW010000003.1 GCA_012512595.1 Erysipelothrix sp. | reverse complement strand
GTGGTGCATTATGCAAAATGGTACAAGAAAAATGATGCACTTAACTTTATTTTTAACTTTAAGTATTGTGCTCCATGCCTTTGATCCAGGCTTAAACATCTTGGGCGCCAAACTTGGAATTGCTTATATTGTGGGGGTCATTGTTTTAAAGTGGTATGGGCCAAAGGCAATGATTGGCAATAATTTAATGCGCGTTTTACTAGTATCAGTAATGCGTGGGACCTTACTTAGTATTCCATTTTATACTTCACTGGCTGGCGTTTCATTAAGTACAGTTGTCGTAATAATTATTAATTTTATTTTTCAACCTAGTGTTTTACTATTAAGTGTAGTTAGTTCCATCTTTCATCCACTAGGGCAGATAATTGTCATATCAAAGATTTACAGTTTAAATCAAGTCTTTATCTTACTACCAGCACTTTTAATTTTATCAGTAATAACCGGAATCGTAACCGGGATTATTTCAACCAAGACTTTAGATAGATTAAAAAGAACTTGATATGTTTAAATGGTTTAAAACTATAAATTGTCGTTTAAACTAATGGTAAAGTATTTCGATAAAGATTAAAGCACCCAGTGCTTTTTTTGTTTTAGAGGAGGTTAAGATGGAGAAACAATCACGTTTGAGTTTTCTTTTAGAAATGTTAGACAAAGAAATCTATAAACTTTTTGCTTTATTAGTTTTTACCCTAGGTTATGTCTTATTGATTTTAATTCAACCAATTATCTTTGGCTTTTTAATTGACAATGTTGTAAATAGGGAAGTTATCACAAACAACTTTTTAAACAACATTGCCCAAGGTTTGGGAGGAATTGACTTTATCCGACATAATTTATGGATAGGCGCTTTATTAATAATTAGCGTTACTTTTTTAAGTGGAATAATGATCTTTAGTCGCAGTCGCTTAAATGGAATTATTTCTGAAAGAGTGGCTAAAAATATTAAAGATAAAATGTATCACCATTTTATGTACTTACCTTACAGCTTTTATGTAACCTCAAAAACTGGTGAATTGATTCAAAGAAGTACAAGTGATGTGGATATGATTAGAAAAGTTTTCGCTGGCCAAATTAGTGAATTTATTTATGCAACATCAATGGTTTTAATGGCTCTTCTAATTATGATAAGTAAAGATGTCCGCTTAGCATTAATAGCGGTTTCCTTATTTCCTATTATTTTTATTTTTGCGATTATCTTTTTTAAGCGCGTTCAAAAGGATTTTCTTGAATTAGAAGAAGCAGAGTCTTTAATGACAAATAAAATCCAAGAAAATTTAGGAGCTGCCAGAGTCGTCAAAGCTTTTAATCGTGAAGTTTATGAGAGTGAACAATTTGAAGTTGTAAATGACAACCACCGGATTAGTGGTAAAAAACTAATTAAGTCACTTGCTTACTATTGGGGTATATCCGATGTTATTTGCTTAACAAGTATTTTAATGGTTTTAAGCTTTAGTGTTTTTAAGGTTTTAAATAATGAATTGACAATTGGTGATGCCTTTATCTTTGTTTCCTATACTTCCATGATCGTTTGGCCACTGCGCCACTTGGGGCGAATTATTGCGGACTTAGGTAAGGTAAGTGTGTCAATTGATAGAATTCAAAATATTTTACACACCCCTTTAGAAGACCTTGAATCAGGCATCACTCCAAAAATAAAAGGCGACATTGAGATTAAAAACGTTAAGTTTAAATATGCTGATGGTAAAGATCACGTCTTAAATGGAGTTAACTTAAAAATCAAAAAAGGCGAGACAGTTGCTATTTTGGGACCAACAGGTTCCGGCAAGAGTTCGCTAGTTCATTTAATATTAGGACTTTATGATTATGATAGTGGCAGTATAAAAATTGATGGAAATGAATTAAGAAACATTTCAAAAAAACACTTACGTGACAACGTTTCGATTGTCTTACAAGAACCATTTTTGTTTTCTAAAACAATTAAAGATAACATTGTAATTGCTAAACCTAATGCAAATATCGAACAAATAAAACATGCAGTAAGAATTGCAAACATTGACCAAGTTATCGGTAGTTTTGACTTAGGTTATGACACAATGGTTGGTGAACGTGGGACAACGCTGTCTGGTGGGCAACAACAAAGAATGGCAATTGCAAGAACCGTTATCAACAATAGCCCAATCTTGATTTTTGATGACTCCCTTTCAGCGGTTGATACAGAAACAGATGCCAGTATTAGAAAACAGTTAAAACAAGCTAGTAAAGATACAACGACAATAATTATCACTCAACGCGTTTCTTCAAGTATTAGTGCCGACAAAATCTTTGTCTTAGAAAAAGGTCTGATTACACAAGCTGGAACCCACACACAACTAATAAGCAAACCGGGTCTTTATCAGCGAATCAATGAAATCCAAAGTCGGTTAGAATTAGGTGAATACAGTGAAAAATAACGAAGACAATATTAAAACAAAAATTGACGCCAATATTTGGAAGTCGGTAATAAAAATCTTAATGAACCAAAAAAAGTATTTACTTTTATTAATGACAGTTATTTCGTTGGTCGCAATTTTGGATGTAACTTATCCAGTCTTAAATCGCTTTGCGATTGACTACTTTGCCGTTGGAAAAGGTAGTAGCCAAGAAATAGTTTTATTTATTGTAGTCTATGGAACTTCCATTATTCTTTTTGGAGCCTTGGTCTTTGCCTTTTTAACATTAGCTGGAATTATTGAGCACAACTTTGCTTATGAGCTGCGTCAAAAAGCCTTTGAAAAAGTCCAAGAGTTATCATTTTCATATTTTGATAAAACATCTGAAGGTTGGATTATTTCGCGTTTAACTTCAGATATTTATCGAATCACAGAAATTTTATCCTGGGGCTTTGTCGATTTTGCCTGGGGACTTTTAACAATGATTGGAGTAACGGTTGTAATGCTGGTTGTAAATTTAAAACTCGCCTTACTAGTTTTAGCCGTAATGCCACCCTTGGTCTTTGCCTCTTATTGGTTTCAGACTAGAATCTTGAAACAACAAAGAAAAGTTAGAAAGATAAACTCACAAATAACAGCCGCTTTTAGTGAAAGTATTAATGGGGCTAAAACAATAAAAAGTCTTGGAATTGAAGATATTCAAAAAGATGATTTTGAAGCGATTACGACTAAAATGAAGACAACTTCAATTCGGGCTAATTATTACTCAGCATTGTTTATCCCCGTAGTAGTCTTTTTAAGTGGGATTTCAACGGCGACAATTATTTGGTATGGGGGCGGTGAGGTCGTTAGAAATAATATGCAGTTTGGAACACTAATGATGTTTACCTCTTATGTCAATCTCTTTTTTGAGCCCTTAAGACAAATTGCTCGTTTGATTGCAGAATTACAAATGGCTCAAGCCTCAGCTGAGCGAGTAATATCGTTATTAAATCAACCAAATGATATTGTCGATAGCCCATCTGTCATTGACACATATGGAAGTATTTTAACACCCAAACCTGAAAATTATGACAAGGTATTTGGTGATATAGTTTTTGAAAATATTAACTTTCACTACCAAGCAAGTGAACCGGTTTTAAAAGATTTTAACTTAACGGTAAAAAAAGGTGAGACAATCGCCTTAGTTGGCGAAACAGGATCTGGTAAAAGTACAATCGTCAATCTTTTATGTCGTTTTTATGAACCAATTTCAGGTAGAGTTTTAGTTGATGGGGTTGACTATAAAGAGCGCTCAATTGGCTGGCTGCACGACAATCTTGGTTATGTTTTACAATCACCACACTTATTTAGTGGAAGCATCAAAGATAATATACGCTATGGAAAATTAGATGCCACTGATGAAGAAATAATTGCGGCAGCTAAAAAAGTTAATGCGCATGAATTCATTACTAGTTTTATGGATGGTTACAACAGTGATGTTGGTGAAGATGGCAGTAAACTCTCAACTGGACAAAAACAATTAATTTCTTTTGCAAGAGCGATAATTAAAGATCCAGCCATTTTTGTTTTAGATGAGGCAACCGCCTCAATAGATACTGAGACGGAACAAATTGTTCAATACGCTGTTGATAAACTTTTAAAAGACAAGACAAGCTTTATTGTTGCCCATCGTTTATCAACGATTGTCAATGCTGATAAAATAATTGTAATTCAAAAAGGTGAAATCGTTGAATCAGGAAGTCACCAAGAATTAATTGCCTTAAAAGGGTATTACTATCGTCTTTATACAAATCAGTTTAATGAAGAGGTTAATGCCAGTATTTTAAGTAACAATTAGAGTCGCATCTGCGACTCTTTTATATGTTATAATTACTATAGGATTGGTGAGATAAATGATAAATGAATTATATGATATTCAACAAGAATTAAATGACAGAATCGTAAAAGAGCACAATTTAGATAATACAACTTTAAGTAATGACCGCTATATGGCACTTTTAGTTGAGTTAGGGGAGTTGGCAAATGAAACTCGTTGTTTCAAATATTGGAGTTTAAAAAAGCCATCGCCAAAGGATGTAATTATTGAAGAGTTTAGCGATGTTTTACATTTTCTTTTAACTATTGGCCTTGACTTAGAAAGACCAAATCTTAGTTTTTATGATAAAGCGACTGACAAAAACTTAACTGAGTTATTTCTATCGATGTATGGAGACATAAACATTATTAGAAATTTAAAGTCAAAGTTTGTTTATGTTCGCCTTTACAACACCTTTATGTTAATTGGTCAAAGCTTAGGCTTTGATGAAAAGGATATTTACAACAGTTACTTAGAGAAAAATAAAATTAACCATAAAAGACAAGACCATGGTTATTGATGAGCGTTTAAAAGATATTATCGAAACAATTGAGAATAGGGGTCATCAATGCTTAATTGTTGGCGGAGCTGTTCGCAATTATTTACTTAACTTAAAGATCAAAGACTATGACCTAGCCACTAGTGCCAGTTTAAGTGAGGTCTCAGAGCTATTTTTACATAGTTCACTCATTTATCGAGACAAGTGTGAATGGGCGCTAAAAGTTGACTACAAGGGATTTAAATGTGAAGTATCAAGTTTTCGAATGGAAAAAGACTATGTCAAGCGCATTCCCCAAACTATTATTGCTACCGATGATTTTAAAGTCGATGTTTTAAGACGTGATTTTACAATTAATGCCCTTGGCTATAGTTTAAAAGATGGCTATTTAGATTATATTGGCGGTCTTGATGATCTTAAGGACAAAGTAGTCAGAGTGATAGGCTTGCCAAGCCAACGCTTTAAAGAAGACCCAATGCGGATTTTAAGAGGCTTAAGACTTGCGTCAACCTTAAATTTTACAATTGAGCAAAAAACCTTAAAAACTATAAAAAAGATGTATGACCAAGCCTTAAAAACCTCAAGTGATCACTTAGCGATTGAACTAAAAAGAATTATTAGCGGTGATAATTTTGATTATGTTTATGACAATGTAAAAGCTTTATTTTTAGATATATCTAACAATTGCTTTATAAATATCAAACTTAAAGACCGGACTGTCTTAATGGATGATGAAGTTTTATTTGTTTACTTAATTTACATTTTAAAGTTTGATGATGAAAATCCAATCTTTAAATATCTAGACATCAATAAAAAAACGATAAATAAAATGAATAAAGACAAAGTCTTGATTGAAATGATTTTAAGTGAAATAACTTATCAACAATTAGTTATTCTGATTATTGATTATGGTATTAATGAAGTAGATAATATTTTTAAAATTTTAAATAAGTTAGATTTGCTTAATAAAGATAAAAACCATTCGCTAGCTAAAATTAAAAAAAATGGTTACTTAAAAATTGGTGACCTTAACATTAAAATAGAAGACTTAAGTACTGCTTTGTCGCTTAAAGAAAAATATGCAATATTGACTTGCTTACAAAAACAAGTTATCTTAAAAAAAGTAGAAAATAAGCCAGCAGCATTAAAAAACTACCTTAAGACATTATTGTAAATAATATTAATTAATAAGTCTTTGTGTTAAAATGTAGATTGCGTTAAAAGATAAGAGGTAAATATGAAAAAGCGGGATATATTAATTTTACTGGCAGTCATAATCATTGATCAAGTAACTAAAATTATGGTGTTTAATTTAAATAAAGATAATATTGAAATAGTTAAGGGTTTTTTCTCATTAACAAAGGTAAAAAACAGTGGCGCGGCATGGGGCTTATTTTCAGGCTATATGTGGTTGTTTTTTATTGTCAGTATTATCGCCTTGTATTTTATGTTGAAATTATATAAAAAAAGTTTAAATAAGGATTACTATTTTAGCTTTGCCTTAATATTAATGATTGGCGGCACTTTGGGTAATCTTATTGATCGACTTTTATTTGGCTATGTGCGCGATTTTCTAAATTTTATTATCTTTACTTATGACTATCCAGTCTTTAATGTGGCTGATATGGCACTAGTGATTGGAGTCGGACTTGTAATTTTATTTTTAATTAAAAATCCGGAAGAGGAGCTTATATGAAAACTATACAATACAAAGGCAGCGAAAATTTAAGATTAGACGTTTTTTTAAGTGACCAAATCCAAGATATATCAAGGTCACAACTTCAAAGAATGATTAAGGATGGTGACATCCTAGTAAACCAAGAAATGAAAAAGGCTAATTATCGTTTGAGTGAAAATGATGTAATTACTGTAATCATGCCACTTGAGAAAGATAATGAGGTTGTTGCGATTGATTTAAAGATTGAAGTTATCTATGAAGACCAATGGTTAGCGGTTGTTAATAAACCAGCTGGTATTGTCGTTTATCCAGGTGCTGGCAGGGAAGATGTTTCTTTAGTTGCCGCTTTAATGGGAATGAACATGCAACTTTCACAACCAGAGGATAAAGATATGCGCGATGGAATTGTCCACCGCTTAGATAAGGATACTTCAGGGCTAATGGTAATTGCTAAAGATGACAAGACCCACCATCTACTTTCTGACATGTTAAGAAAACGCGAAATAAAGCGCAAGTACTATACAATTGTTAGCGGAGAATTAGAACATGACTTTGGGACAATTGATGCCCCAGTTGGAAGAGATGAACATAATCGAACAAAAATGACGGTAATTGGTAGTGGGAAAGATGCCATTACATATTTTAAAGTTATCAAACGCTTTGAAGACTTCACCTTTTTAGAATGTGAATTAACCTCAGGCAGAACACATCAAATTAGAGTTCATATGCGCTACATAAAACATCCAGTTTTAGGTGATGTTATTTATGGCTATAAAAATGACTATGATTTAAAGCAACAACTTTTACAAAGTTATTATTTAGAGTTTGAACATCCACAAACAAAAAAGTTAATGGAGTTTAAATTAGATGTTAGAGAAGATTTCAAAAAATTAATGAGTGAATGGAGTTAAATATATGTTAAAAACAAGAATTGCGATGTTGGATATTGCCTATTTTTTAATTGATCGCTTTGATTATCAAAGAATGAATGTCATAAATCAAGACTTAGATATGTGGTTAATTAGCAAAACCAGTAGTAAGTATCCAATTATTCGTTTAACTGGCTTTTCTTTGGCAGAGGGCCTTCGCCAAAAAGAAGCAATTTTAATGCAAACCCAGCAAATGACTAATCTATTAAATATTAAGCAAGAAGTGCTTTGCATTCATTTTAATACAATTGAGCAAACTGAAGTACAAGCCGATAATTATAAACAGTCATTAATTACTGAAACGTATATAACACCTTTTTTAAAGCAGGACTTCAAAGGAATTGAGCATAGTGTTAAAAAAATTGGCGACGATTTAGAAAAGGAATTAAAACGACGCGAATTAAAAATCTTGGATCTTGACAGCAAGCCAAAAAAGAAAGGCAAATTTACTTTGTCAATGATTGGTCCAACTCAAATCATTATTGCCTTAAATGTTTTAGTTTTTATCATTGCGGCATTTTTAAAACAAGACTTTGGAGACTCATTAACAGCAATTGTTTTAGGTGGAATGTATAAAAATCTAGTATATGGAGCCAATGAATGGTGGCGTATTATTAGTTCTGGCTTTTTACATGTTGATGTTTTCCATATTATGATGAATATGGTTGTCTTATTCCAAGCAGGGGCCATTGTTGAAAAAGTTTATGGCAAAAGAAACATGGTTATCATTTATATGACAGCGATAATTACTTCATCACTTTTAGCCCTCGTAATGATGGATGGGGGCACAATCTCACTTGGAGCAAGTGGCGGTGTCTTTGGTTTAATGGGCGCGATTATTGTTTACTTGTTTTCGGCTAACTTACATAAGGTTCCGAAAATTAGAAGTCAAATTATAAGTACTTTATTTGCAAATTTATTAATTAGTTTAATACCAGGAATTAGTTTTTGGGGACACTTAGGTGGCTTTATTGGCGGAGTTTTAATTTCAGTTGCGCTCTCTAATGCTAAGTCATTAAAACTTGCGAAAATTCATGCCTATATTTCAACAGCAATGGTTGTTGTACTGTTGTTTGGCTATGCGCTTTTTATGGATGACAATGTTTATAATATTAGACCGCAAGTTGATAAACTTTCAATTCAAGCTTACCGTGAAATTGGTCTAGATAAGCATGCTAACAAGCTTGAAGTCAAGTTAAAAACTTATTATAAAAGTATAGGAGAAAAATATGAGTAAAAAACGCTTAGATGTTTTATCATGGGATGAATATTTTATGAGTGTGGCCCACTTATCAGCTTTAAGATCTAAAGATCCTAATACCCAAGTTGGAGCCTGTATTGTAAATGAAGATAATATTATCTTAGGAATTGGCTACAATGGCCTTCCTAAAGGCTGTAGTGATGATGAATTTCCATGGGGCAATGTAGGGGATACTTTAGATACTAAGTATGCCTTTGTCGTGCATGCTGAATTAAATGCTATTTTAAATTCACACGCAAGTTTAAAAGGAGCGAGTATTTATGTTTCTTTATTTCCATGTAATGAATGTGCAAAAGCGATTATTCAAAGTGGGATTACTTTAATTGTTTATGAAGATGATAAATACGCAGACACAGATGCAGTAAAAGCTAGCAAAAGAATGCTAGCGGCAGCTGGTGTAGCGATTAGACAAGTAGAAAAACGCTTACTGGTTAAGGTTGAAGAAGTTATTTAATCATCCTTATTTAATTCTCTTAGTGTTAACAAAGTGGACTTTAGCAACTTGGCTTAGTTCACTTTTTCCATATTTATCGACAAACTTTTGTGCTGATACATCGACTAAATTGCCGGCTCCACTTAAAAAGCTAAAGTTATAGTGCTTTGACATTTGTTTTAAGGCACTAACAAAGGCAAAACGGGCAATTATTGAACCAACGGCGACGGATAAATATTTAGACTCAGCCTTTGTTTCAAAAATTAAATCTCTAAAGACCACTTTTTCATCAACTAGGTATTTAAAATAAGTTGTTTTTGGAGTAAATTGATCAATAACAGTTAATTTAGGTAATTTTTTAACTTGTTTTTCTAAATTTATAAAGGCTTGATTGTGCAAAATAGCCTTCATTTTGTTTTGGTTTGTAGTTTTTTGGACCTTATTGTAAGTATGATTATCTAAAACTAGTAAACTATGGATAACATTATCTCTTAAAAACTGTCCAATTTCCATGATGTACTGATCATTAACTGCCTTTGAGTCGGTTAAATTTAAGTGTTTAATTTTATCATAAGATGCTTTATCAATATAAGCTGCACAAACACAAATTGGTCCAAAATAAGAACCATTACCTGTTTCATCAGATCCAGCTTGGGGTAAAATAATCTCTTTTTCAAAAGGCTTGGCAAAAGCCAATGCTTTTTCACCTTGAAAAACAACCTTATTACTATTGTAAACGACAATATTTAAGCCAACATCTCTAACTGCATACTTTGCATAGGCTGGCGGAGTGACTTCTGGCAAATTTTTTGTGTTTTCTTTTAATGTTTCGACTTCCATATTACTTAATTCAATTGATAATATACTCATTGTGACACCTCTAAGATATTTTAACATAGTTTATTGAGAGCGGGAGTATTTGTTGCAAAAAGGTGTGTTTTTGCGTATTATAATAAAGTAGGTGATAAGATGGAACTACCAGAAAACATTAGTTTATATATAAATATAGGGTTAGTCGTAATCCTAATCTTTTTAGTGTACAAAGGTTATAAAAAAGGTTTTATTAGCCAGATTATCGGCATTTTTAGCTTACTGCTTGCCAGTATCGTCGCTTGGATTTTATATCTTCCATTTGGAAAACTATTTAAGCTTTTACCAAAAAATCTTGTCCCTTTTCAAAGTACAAGTTTGCATGAATTCTTTTATATAAAAATTAACTCGATGTTGTGGTTTTTAATCATATTTTTAATAACCTTAATTATTATAAAATTTATAACCAAGGTCTTAGACGTAATTAGTAAAACCCCAGGTATTAATATTATAAATAGATTTCTCGGAGTTGTTTTTAGCTTAGTTTATTTTGTGCTTATAGCTTGGCTAATAATCTTTGGGCTTTCAACCCCACTTTTTAAAAATGGCGGCCAAGCGATTGATAATTCACTATTAAAATATAATCAACCAGTTATTGAGGTAGTTGATGAGTTAATGATTAATAATCCAATTAAGCAATTACAGTCTTTACAACAAATTATTAAGACACCAAAACAAGCTAGTACTAGTGATATTGAAAATATGCATAAATGGTTACTGAAAAACAAGGTTAGCTTTAATGATGTTACCGAATTTTTTAAGGAGATAAAGAGTGAATAATATATATAAAAGTTTAGAGTTTACTGAAATAATTAATCAAATTGAAGCACTTTGTGCCTTTTCACTTGGAAAAGCTGAAATTTCAAAACTTAGTCCATCAAGAAATAGCCTTTTAGTTAAAAGGTCTTTAAACTTAACTAAAGAAGCGATGGACATGTTAAATTTTGCCCAAGAGTACAGTTTAGGGGGCGCCCGTGATGTTAGCAATTTATTAAACCGTGTTGAAAAGGACATCATAGTAACTGGATTGGACTTACTTTATATTAGTGAAATTAATAATGTGGTAAAATCAGTTATTAGCAGTGTAAAAAACACAGAAGTTAAGGCTGATAATATTAAAGATTTAATTACAACCTTTAGTGTTTTAGATGAGCTTTCAAAACAAATTACGGCTTCAATTAGTCCTTATGGTGAAGTTTTAGATAGTGCTTCAAGTAAACTTCGGGATTTAAGAAAAGAAGCAAACAATTTAACCGCAAACTTTGAGAAAACCGTTAATAGTTTTATAAATAAAAATAAAACAATGTTGGCCGATAGTATTTCAAATGAAAGAAATGGTCGCGTTGTGATCCTTTTAAATAGTACTTATAAAAACACTGTCAAAGGTGTAGTTCATGGTGAGAGTAAAAGTGGTCAGTCGGTTTACTTTGAACCAGAAGCCTTTATCCATTTAAATAATAACCGCCAGTCGGTTTTAAATATGATTGATGATGAGATTTTAAAGATTCTATTTAATTTAAGTCAACTAGTAAAAGCTGAAAGTGATCAAATAAAAACAAATTTAAACACCTTAGGTAAACTTGATGCGATTATGGCAATAGCTAAATGGGGCTATGCAAGACAAGCTATTATTGCCGATATTTCAAATGACCACTCAGTTTATTTAAAAAATGCTGCCCATCCTTTAATTGATGAAAAGGAAGTTGTTAAAAATACTTATACAATCAATGATGGTTCAATGTTAATTGTCAGTGGTCCCAATACGGGTGGAAAAACTGTCACTTTAAAAACAATTGGTTTAAGTATTTTAATGACTCTTTGTGGAATTCCAATAATTGCTGAAAAGGCTCGGGTTCCAATAGTTGATAATATCTTTATCGACCTTGGTGATCAACAGTCAGTTGTATCATCCTTGTCAACCTTTTCATCGCATTTAACCCAACTTGCTCATATTGTTAATAATGTTACTGATAACTCTTTAGTACTCTTAGATGAGCTTGGAGGTGGGACTGACCCTAAGGAAGGGGAAGCTTTAGCGATTGCTATTTTAGAATACTTAAAAACTAAAAAAGCGATTACGCTAGTTACTACTCACTTATCAGGATTAAAAAAATATGCCCAAAATGATCCTGACACAATTTTAGCCAGTGTTGAATTTGACAGTGAAACCCTAACGCCAACTTACCGTTTTATTGAAGGCTTAGCTGGACAGTCTAATGCCTTAGAAATTGCGGCCAAGTTTAACTTTCCTAAAACGATTATGGAAAGGGCAACAATTTTAAAAGATACAATGTTGACTGATGAAGAAAAATTAATGGCAAATTTGACAATCAAAGAACGCCAACTTTTAAATAAAGAAGAACAACTTGAAGCAGAACAAGCCAAACTTTTAGAAAAACAAAGTGAATTAGAAGCAAGATTTGAAAATGAAGCAGTGCTTGGATCAGAAATTTTAAATAAAGCCCAAGAAAAAGCCGCTAAATATGTTAAAGAGACTCAACTTAAGATGGATAGACTTTATACTGAGATTCAAGAAGTTCACCGTTTTTCAAAATTACATGAAGCAATTGATATCAAAAAACAAGTTGATGATCATGCGGCTAATTTTGAAGTTAAAAAACCGATAACAAGAAAATTTAAAGTAAATGACTCAGTTCGTGTTGATGGCTTTCACCATATTGGCGAAATTATTGAAATCAACAATAAAAATGTATCCGTAATTTTAAATGGAATCATTGTTAAAACTAAATTAAATAAGTTGACTTATGTTGCTAAACAAGAAATAACAAAGCCTAAAAAAGCGTATAAAATTAAGGTTTCATCTAAAAAAGCTATGGAAATAAACTTAATAGGTCAAACTGTTTACCAGGCCCTACCTGAAGTTGAAAAATTTATTGATAATGCAATTGTTAATAATTTACCCTCAGTTAGAATTGTCCATGGCATGGGCACAGGTAAATTAAGAAGTGAAATTCATAAGCATTTACGTAAAATGAACCATGTCGAAAGTTTTGAATATGCAAGCCAATCACAAGGAGGCTCAGGAGCTACAATTGTTAAGTTAAAGTAATGTTTCTTTTAAAACTTAATCAAAAGTACAATTATGAAAAATAATATAAAAATAAAAATCACAAACCTACCTGATCAACCAGGTTGTTATCTAATGAAGGATAAGGATGGTTTGATTATATATGTTGGTAAGGCAATCAATTTAAAGAGCAGAGTTAGCTCTTATTTTACTGGTGCCCACGATTATAAGGTAACTAAGATGGTATCTTTAATTGCTGACTTTGATTATATAGTTACAAGTTCAGAAAAAGAAGCTTTAATTTTAGAGTTGAATTTAATCAAAAAACACCAACCACGATTTAACGTTATTTTTATGGATGATAAGGTTTATCCTTATATAAAAATAACTGATGAAGAGTGGCCAAGATTAGTTATCTCAAGAAATCGTGAAAAAGATAAAAATGCGAAAATCTTTGGACCATATCCTGATAGTAGTGCTGCGCGTAAAATGATTAATCTATTAGGCCGACTTTATCCAATTAGAAAATGTAATGTAATGCCAAAAAAGGCTTGTCTTTATTATCATTTAGGACAGTGTCTTGGGATGTGCGAGTTTGAAGTTGATAAACAAGTTTACCAAGACATGTTAAATGATGTTGAAAAGATCTTAAAAGGGGACACAAAGAAACTTTTAAAAGCCAATATCGACAAACAAAAAAAATATATTGAAGAAATGAAATTTGAACTCGCAGCCGATGTGCAAAAAATAATAAATGCCATTAATCATATTTCTGATTCACAACAAGTTCAGACCAACAATCCAGAGCACAATTTTGATGTGTTTAATTACTATGTTTTTAATGGCTATATTTCCATTGTTTTAATTCAAATCAGAAATGGTAAAGTAATTAATCAAAAGAAACACTTTTCAGCTTTATATCAAAAGCCCCAAGATGCCTTAGTTACTTACATAAACCAATACTACAGTCTGATTCCCCTTGTTAAAGAGATTATTGTCCCATTTAAGAGTGAAACGGACTTATATACTGATAATATTAAAGATTTAATTTTTAAGCCCCAACGTGGTGGTAAGGTAAGATATATCGAAATGAGTGAAAATAATGCTAAACATCATTTAGAAGACCAATTTTCTTTAATAAATACTTTACCAGAAAAAATTAGTTTAGCTACAAAGCAATTAGATGAATTATTAGACAAAACGATCTTTTCAATAGAAATGTTTGACATTTCACACATTTCAGGCACTAATACAGTAGCCGGCATGGTTTACTTTAATGAAGGTCTTCCAGATAAAAAGGAATACCGAATTTTTCGACTTGATGACCACAATTCCGACACTAAGTCGATGCAAGAAGTTATTTATCGTCGTTATTTTAGACTATTAAAAGAAAAACAGCCTTTTCCTGACTTAATAATTGTCGATGGTGGGATTGCGCAAGTTAATGTTGCCAAGGAGGTTATAACTTCTTTAGGGTTAGACTTAGAAGTAGTTGGCCTAGTTAAAGATCAATTTCATAATACCCGTGCAATTGTAACTTTTAATAACATTGAGTTAGAAGTAGACAAAGAAAGCGAACTATTTTTCTTTTTAAGTAGAATGCAAGATGAAGTTCACCGCTTTGCGATTAATTATCATAAAAAGCTTAGAAGTAAAAGTCAGACTAGATCAATTCTTGACGATATTGATGGGATTGGTGAGGCGAGAAAACAAGCCTTACTAGCAAAGTTTAAAACGATTAATGCTATAAAAAAGGCGACAATTAATGACTTGTTTGAAGTAGTTCCACTCAGGATTGCACAAAACATTATAGATTTTTTTGAAGATTGATTATGATATAATAAACATTACAAAGGAGTTGGATTATGCAAAGATTAGGCGTTTTTGATTCTGGCATTGGCGGATTCAATGTTGTGAGTGAATTGAGAAAATATACAAACCTTGATATCGTATTTTTAGCGGACCATAAAAATTTACCTTATGGAAATAAATCGGAAGAATTATTAAAGGCGATTTTAATAACTAATATGCAATGGTTTTTAGATAAAGATATCAAAGATGTTTTAATTGCGTGCAATACAGCTTCAACCTACATTGATTTTTTAAGAGAAAAATTTCCTGACATAAATATTTATAGTATTATTGAAATTACTGCCAATCAGTTTACTGAAGCAAAAAAATTATTAATTTTTGGAACTGATCGGACAGTTTCATCAAAAATATATAATCGCCATTTAAAAAAGGCTGCAAATTATAAGGCTTTAAGCGATTTAGCAGGTTTAGTTGAATATAATGATAAAAATATTATAAAAGAATACTTAGTCCGTGAATTAAGTTCTGTAGATTTAGATCAAGATTTTTTACTTGCCTGTACCCATTATTCCATTGTTAAAGAAATATTTGAAGAAATATTACAAAAAGAAGTTTATGACTCACTTGCTCCAACTATCGAATTCTTTAAAGATTTTACCGGAGATAAAAAATTAACTGTTTATACGAGTGCTAATATAAAAGTTTTAAAAACTCAACTTTTAGAAATATTTAATTATGATTTAGACGTTTTTCCAAAGGATGATGAATTTAAAATAGTGGTAGTTTCTGATAATCATGGCCGACACCGACCAATCACAAAAGTCTTGTCCGATAACAAAGATGCCGCAGCTTTTATCCACTGTGGTGATGTTGAACTTGACCCACAACTAGTATCCGATTTTTATGTTGTAAATGGAAACAATGACTTTTACTATACTTATCCAGATAATTTAATCGTCCAAGTTGGTAGATTAAAATTATATATTACCCATGGTGATGAGCATCCACGCCATAATCGCCGAAAAAAGATATATAAAGATGGGGCTTTATTAAATGCCGATATAATTTGCTATGGTCATGAACATATATACCAAGAAACAGTAATTAATGATACCTTACTCATTAATCCAGGCTCACTTTTCTATAATCGTGATCAGACGCCAAATTCTTATGCTATCATTAGTGTAAATAAAACAGGCTATACCGTAAAGCGCGTAAATATTGAGGGGGACATTTTATGAGTTATATCGAGGTAAAAGATATTCAAAAAATATATCAAATGGGAACTGTTGAAATCAAGGCAGTTGCTGGAATTAGTTTTACAATTGAACAAGGTGAGTTCATTGTAATCTTAGGACCATCAGGAGCCGGCAAAACAACAGTTATGAATATAATCGGAGGAATGGATCTTCCAACATCAGGTAGTGTTAAAATTGATGGCAAGGAAATTACTTCTAAGTCTGACAAAGAGTTAACTAAGTATCGCCGTGATGATGTAGGCTTTATTTTTCAATCCTACAACCTAATTCCAAATTTAACAGCTTTAGAAAATGTTGAATTAGCAACCCACATTAATACTGATGCCAAAGACTCCCTAGAAACCTTAGCTATGGTTGGCGTAGCTGACCGGGCTGGAAACTTTCCCGCTCAACTTAGTGGGGGTGAGCAACAAAGAGTAGCGATTGCCAGAGCAATTGCTAAAAACCCTAAACTATTACTTTGTGATGAACCAACCGGAGCGCTTGATACTGAGACTGGTACGCAAGTTTTAAAAGTCTTACGTGATAGTTCAGATATTCAAGGAATGACAGTTATCGTTATTACCCATAATGCGGCTTTAACCGCAATTGCTGATCGGGTGATTGTAATTAGAGATGGTTTAGTTGAATCTGATGAAAAGAATAAAAATATAATAGATGTGGAAGATATTGAATGGTAAAAGATATCCTAAGAGAGCTAAAAGCGCGTAAACTGCAATTTTTTGCAATCTTACTTATTACAACACTTGGTGTTGGCTTTTTCATTGGGATAAGAGTAACCGGCCATGATATGCGTTTAACCGCTGACGCTTATATGGAAGACGCAAATGTATTAGATATAAAAGTAATGCACTCACTTGGAGTTGATAGTGAGATGAAAGACGAACTTGATGAAATCTTAGAACAAAAAGGCTATCGACTACGTTCAACACCGCTATATGCCGAATCAAATAAATTTGATAACGTTATCTCTGTTTATGAATTTAATGAAGCAACAAAAGATGACTTAACAATCTTACAAGGCCGACTTCCAGTTAATAAAAATGAAGTGTTTATTGATTCAATGCTCTTTGAAGTTCACGATATTAAACTCTTTGACGAAATAAAATTAAAGAAAAATGATATTTTTAATGAAGCAAGTCTTGAAGTAGTCGGTATTGGTCAATCGAGTTTGTTTATGAACAAAAGTCGTGGCTATACTAGTTTGGGATCAGGTGATATAAGTGGCTTTGTATATGGGGTTGGCTTAGATAGTAAATTAGAAGAATCAACCGAAATTAGATATAAGTTTGAAGCTGACACTGATGTAAAACGCAAAATAAAACTTTTAGAATCAAAGGCAGAAGAAATATCACAAGCTAGATTTGATCGAGCGGTAGCACCAGAATTAGTTAAATTAGATGAAGCAGAAATAGAACTTGAACAAGCTAAAATTGATGGTGAAAAAGAAATTGCCCTCCAACAAGCTAAAATTGATGAAGGTAGGGCAGAATTGGCAGGTGCAAAAAGACAATTAGAAGCTGGGATGAATCAACTAACTTTTGGTTTTACATTAAGTACAACTGACACCTTAGGACAAAGACTTGATTTATTACAACAAAACTATGCTGCGGCTAAAAGATTAGCGGAAGCTTCAATTGATTCTTTAAGAATTCAAATAGACGCTATTGAAGATACTGAAGTTGGAAAATTAGTTAAAGTTGAACTAGGTAAACAACTTGATACTCAAATTCAAGAATTAGACGCAATGACTTCACAGTTTGCGGATGGTTTTGCAGAACTTGAAAAGGGTGTTGCTCAATATGAACAAGGGGTTAGAGAATTAGAAGCTGGCCAGCGCGAATTAGATGAAGGTAAAAAAACATTAAATAATGAAATTGCTACAAATCGTAAAAAGATTGCCGATGCTAGAGAAAAGATTGCAACAACTTCTACCGGTGACCTATATGTGTTTGACCGTAAAGATTCAATCATTGGCTATAAAGAGTTTTATGATGACAGTGAAAGAATTGAAGCTGTTGGAGCTGTCTTTCCTTTAATATTTTTTGGGGTAGCTGTTTTAGTAACTTTAAGTACAATTACAAGAATGGTTGAAGAATCAAGAATGCAACTTGGTGTTTATAAGGCGCTTGGTTATACTTGGTTTCAAGCATCATTAAAATATGTTGGTTTTGCAGCCATGGCATGGGGAATAGGAACCTTTTTAGGTTTGATTATTGGCTTTTATCTTTTGCCAAATCTAATTTACAATACCTATCGGATTTTATATGAAACACCACCACTTGTATCAAGAGTAGTTCTTAAATACCTATGGATTCCCGTTTTAGTAAGTTTTTTATCAAGTGTTGGCGTTGCTTTCTATAAATCAATTATGGTAAGCCGTGAACGTGGCGCACAGTTATTACGACCAGCAATGCCTCAGAGTGGTCAAAGAATCTTTTTAGAAAGAATAACACCACTTTGGAATCGCCTAGGCTTTTTATACAAGGTTAGTTTTAGAAATCTCTTTAGAAATAAGACACGGTTTTTAATGACAGTGATTGGGATTGGTGGCTGTGCTGGCTTATTAATTACTGGTTTTGGTTTAGACCATTCAGTAAATTCAATGATTGACTTACAGTTTAACGAAATTATGAACTATGATGGAATTATTGTTTATGAACCAGAGGCAAAGATTGATAATACTTTATTTGATGATTACACTAATGTTTTTTCAAGCAATATTACTGTCAATGAAAATGACGTAACGATGTATGTTGCCGAAGATTTTACAAAGTTTCCTGAATTCTTTAAATTTAGAAATAGTAAGACGAAAAATGAAATTGAAGTTTATGATGACACAGTTGTAATCTCAGAAAAATTAGCTTTGATTAATGATCTAAAGATTGGTGATAGCTTTAAGTTTAAAGTTGATGGGATAAGCTATGAGAGTGAAGTTGGCGCTATTATTGAAAACTATGCCAACCACTATTTATTTATGAGTCAACAAGCCTATGAAGAAATAAGTCTCAGTGAAGTTGAAATGAATATGCGGATGTTTAAAAAAGCAGATATACCAGAAAACTTTGCGGAAACTATTCTTAAAGAAGAAAAGATTTTAAATGTCACACTGGCATCTGGAATCTTAGATATTTTTCAAGAACAAATGGGCAACTTTAGTGTAATTATTTATGTTGTAGTAATTGCGGCATTTTTGCTGGAATTAATTGTTTTATCAAATCTAATTACAATGAATATAAGTGAACGTAAAAAAGAGTTAGCGACATTAAAGGTACTAGGTTTTTATCCAATGGAATTAGCTAAGTATATTTTAAGAGAAAACATAACCCTCACTTTAATTGCCTTAATTTTAGGTGGAGTATTTGGAGTGTTTCTTCACAAGTTTGTGATAATTACGGCTGAATTAGATATGATTATGTTTAACCGTCAATTAAACTTGTTTAGTGTTGTGATTTCACTTGTCTTAACCTTTGTAATATCAGTTTTAATCAACTTTATAATGAGTAGAAAAGCAAATGATGTTGACATGAGTGAAGCTTTAAAAACATTTGATGCTTAACAGGAGGATATTTAATGTTAGTAGAAGTATTAAAAGATAATTATGTAATAGTTTTAGCAGAAGATAATCGAGATGTTCAATGGTTAAATAAAGCCGGATATACAAAACTGGGTGAAGACTATTACCAAGAAACCTTTAATAATTTAGAAGAGTTAATTTTAGAAGTAAATTATCTTTTAGATAATAACGCAACCTTTGATGATCGCAATGATGAAGAAGCACCATTTAAGTTTTTAAGTGAGCTTAAAGCAGAAGGGCTAGTAAAGTAAAAACTTTTAAGCTGTGACAGTAAACATTAAATTAAGGGGCGTACTGATGAGATGAAAAAAAGAATTTTAACACAATTATTGATTGCAATAATCGTTGGACTGTTTTCAACCTGGTTTTTAAATAAAAAAAATGAATTTCCAATTAAAGAAATCCCAAAAATTCAAATCAACCAAAATGCTAAAACATTTGATTTAGAAGTAATTCAAGTCCATTTAAAAAAGGATATTAATGAAGTAGTCATTCATGATGTTTCGGATAAAGATAAGGAGTTAAATACTTTTCTTGAAAATAAAAATTCTATTTTAAATATAGAAGCTGGTAATAAGGTTACTTTTGTTTTAAGTGAAAATCAAAATTTATCTCAATTCCATGTTAGAAAAGTTTTAATAGACAAGCTTGAATATACTGATTTAGAGAAAAGGGAAAGAATTAATGTAGCAAAATCAAACTATGTTGATTTTGATCAAGAGTTTGTAATCGAAAAGGACTATGTTTATCTAATTGAATACAAGGATAATAATGTACCCAAAGGTTATGAGTCAGTTATTTTCTACTTTGTCTTTTTAGTTGAGTAAATATTAAAACAAAGATATTATAAAAGCCAGTTTAATAAAACTGGCTATATTTTATTTACTGGCGTCCGCGGCAGGAGTTGAACCTGCGACCTATCGCTTAGGAGGCGATTGCTCTATCCAACTGAGCTACGCAGACAAGTAATTACATTAAAGTAAAAGCCAGTTTATACAAACTGGCTCGAATAGTTTTATTGGCGTCCACGAAGGGATTCGAACCCCTGACCGTCCGCTTAGAAGGCGGATGCTCTATCCAACTGAGCTACGTGGACATTTATTATCATTTAATAATGCTTGGTTTGACTACCACTTATTCCAACGCTTATTAATGATATAACATTTCAACTAATAAATCAAGAAGAAATGTGCATTTCTTTATGTTTACCAGGTCTCTTTATTTGTTTATCTAATCTAGATATGGTAATATTTAGAGTGTTGCAGAAAGGAATGGTTATGGAAGAAAATTATTATGAAAATATTATTAAAAAAATTAAAAATTTAATTGAAATAAAAGAATATACAGCTGCGGTCGAAATTATAACTGCAGAATTAAACCAAGTGTATATACCTAATGAATATGAAGATGTTTTTCATAATCTTTACAATGAAGCGGAATCTTTTTTAATTGATTTTGAAGAGGATGCTACTATTATGAGTAAGCAACAATTAATTGGCTTACTAAATGGAAGTCGTGAACAACAATTTGCCGCAATCAACAATTTGGAAGGTTTAAATTTAAGGAATTACTTAGATATAATATCCGATTTCTTTGTCTCAGATAATTTAGCTCAATTAAAAGGGCGCTTATTAGATTTATGTGTTGGACAAAATATTGACGTAAATTTTGATTTCAAAGTCAATGATGAAATAATTTCAGTTAACCCAAGTGTTTTAGAAGCCGTTGATGATATGGATTTTATTGGTTTTGCCTTTGATTATTTTAATAATCACTTATATAAAAATCCAAGTTTGATCCAGATTTGTCAAATAGCTTTAGTAGAGAAAGTTTACAGTATTTATCCCCGGGTTTTTCTAAAAGATAATGTTGTATCTATATGTCAAGCAATCATTGAAGAAGTGAGCGAAATGTTTGATATTGATAGTATTCAGATGCTCGGAGAATTTTATAACTAATAGGCATATGTAGTGTATTTAAAGCCGTTTTCGGTTATAATAAGGTTGTTAAAAGTAGGCGTTTTAGCACTCAATGGTTGACAGTGCTAATGCTTACTGTTATAATGTTTATAGTCTAGGAGGAAATTATGAAAAGTACAGTAAAACAATTAGAAAATTCGCAAGTAGAATTATTAGTAGAAGTTGAAGGTGACCTTTGGATAAAGGCCCAAGAAACAGCTTTTAAAAAAGCAGCAAAAGATTTAGAAGTTGACGGTTTTAGAAAAGGTCAAATACCAACGGCAATAGCTAAAAAACACATTAAAAATGAAAATGTAATGATAAGCGCTGTTGAAGAAGTTGCTCAAGAAGCACTTATTAAAGGCATTGAAGATAACAATTTAGAGTTAGTGGCAAGTCCAGAATTACAAATTGAAGCTATCTCTGATACTCAAGTAAAATTAAAGTTTGTTTGTACAGTAACACCAGAAGTAACTCTAGGTCAATATAAAGACTTAGGTGTAGAAAAAGATGAAGTTATAGTTACTGATACAGAAATAGATGAAGAGTTAGAACAATTACGTGAACAACATGCAGAATTAGTTTTAAAAGAAGGTAAGTTAGAAGATGGCGATACAGCTGTTTTAGACTTTGAAGGCTTTAAAGACGATGTTGCATTTGAAGGTGGAAAAGCCGAAAACTTTTCTTTAGAAATTGGTTCAGGACAGTTTATTCCAGGCTTTGAAGAAAAAATGGTTGGTATGGAGTCAGGCGAAGCCAGAGATATTGAATTAACCTTCCCTGAAGATTACCAAGTAGACGATCTAAAAGGTGCAGATGTAGTCTTTAAAGTTGTCTTACATGAAATCAAAGAACGTGTTGTACCAGAATTAAATGATGATTTTGCTTTGGATGTTGACAAAGAAGGCGTAAAAACTTTAGAAGATTTAAAAGAAAACGTTAGAGAAACTATTGTCGAAAGAAAAGAAGAAGAAGCAGAACGTGAACGCGAAAATAATATCCTTACTCAAGTAGTAGATGCTGCACAAGCAGACATTCCAGAAGTAATGATTGAACAAGAAACACAACGTTTATATCAAGATATGAAAATGCGTATTGAACAACAAGGGATTCCATTTGATCAGTTCATTCAAATGACTGGCCAAGATGAAACAGCTTTAAAAGATAATTTAAAACTAGATGCAGAAAAACAAGTTAAACTTCGTTTAGTTTTAGATAAAATCGCTGAAACAGAAGAGCTTGACGTTACTGATGAAGAAGTTGCAAATGAATATGAAGAACTTTCAAAAGCCTATAATATGGAACTTGAGGAAGTAAAAACTGCAATTGATGATCAAAATGTTAAGTATGATCTTAAAATCAGAAAAGCTTATGACCTTGTGAAAGAATCAAACTAAGACGCATCGCGTCTTTTTTAAACAAAGGAGGTAAATAAAGATGGACGAAAAAAATAAAAATATTAAAATCCTTAAAAAGGATTTAGTGAATCTTCCAACAATAGCAACTCGTGGCGTCATCTTATTTCCGAATCAAGAAATACTGATAGAAGTAGGAAGACCAAAGAGTTTAGAAGCAATATCACTCGCAATGGAAAGTGAAAATAAATACGTCTTTTTAGTAACACAAAGAGATGTTATGGAAAACGATCCAGAAGTCGATGAATTATACCAAGTTGGGACAATTGCTAAAGTTGTTAAAGTAAGCGAAGAAATGGATTATTCCAAACTAACTTTAAAAGGCTTAGTAAGAGCTAGTCATATTAAAATTAATGATAATGGTGAAACTATCATCGCAGATGTAGAACTTTTAAAAGATTACTACACAGATGAAGAAGAAGCCGATGAATTAGTCGTTATGATCGCAAGAAACTTTGATAAGTTTGTCAGCAATTTTATGAAAAATCATAATTTGCCAGATGGAACGGTTCAAAGAATGACAGAATCAGTTGATCCAGCTGAATTATCTGATTACTTTGCCCAAATATTGCCAATGGCATTTGAAAAACGTCAAAGTTTATTAGAAATTAATGATGTCAATGAAAGATTACTCGCTATTTTAGAAGATATGAGCTTAGAGAGTGAAAAAGTATCAATCGATTCAGATATTAATAAAAAAGTAAAAGACCGTATAGATGAGTCTCAAAAAGAATATTACTTAAGAGAGAAAATGCGGGCAATTAAAGAAGAATTAGGCGACGTTTCTTCAGGTGGCGATGATGTCGATGATCTGAAAGAACGTATTTTAAAAAACCCATATCCGGAAGTAATTAAAAAGAAGGCCTTAGATGAATTAAAACGTTATGAAATGGTTCCACCAGCAAGTGGTGAGTCAGGCGTTATTAGAAATTACTTAGACTGGCTACTAGATGTTCCGTGGTGGCAAGAAACAACTGACAATGATGATTTAAACTTAGTTGAACAAAGACTAAATGAAGATCACTATGGTTTAGAAAAAGTAAAAGAGCGAATTTTAGAGTATCTAGCTGTAAAGCAGGTTACAGGATCTCTAGAAGCGCCAATCTTAGCTTTAGTTGGGCCACCAGGTGTTGGTAAGACATCTCTGGCTAAATCAGTAGCACGTGCACTTGACCGAGAATTTGTGAAAATAAGTTTAGGTGGAGTCCGTGATGAAGCTGAAATTAGAGGACACCGCCGTACATACTTAGGTGCACTGCCAGGACGCTTTATTCAAGGAATGAAAAAAGCCGGGGTTGTAAATCCAGTCTTTTTAATCGATGAACTTGATAAAATGGGGGCCGACTATAAAGGCGATCCATCAAGTGCAATGTTAGAAGTATTAGACCCAGAACAAAACTCAGTCTTTTCAGACCACTACTTAGAAGAACCTTATGATTTATCTAAAGTATTGTTTATTGCCACAGCAAACTACTTAGGAAATATTCCTGAAGCATTACGTGACCGTCTAGAAATAATCAATCTATCTTCATATACTGAAGAGGAAAAGTTGAATATTGCGATTGATCACTTAATTGGCAAAAACTTAACTCAAAATGGATTAAAAGCAGATCAAATTGATTTAAGTGAAGAAATGATAAGACATTTAATTAGACACTATACAAGAGAAGCGGGCGTAAGACAACTTGACCGCGTTATTTCTTCAATCTGTCGAAAAAGTATTTTAGCAATTATGAAAGACAAAAAAGAACATATTACAATTACTAAAGAAGTAGTCGAAGATTGGCTAGGTCCAGAACAATTTGAATATGGAGTTAAAGAGAAAAAAGATCAAATCGGGGTTGTAACTGGTCTTGCATATACACAATTTGGTGGAGATATTCTTCCAATTGAAGTTACTACATTTGAAGGTAAGGGTAAATATATTATTACTGGACAATTAGGTGACGTTATGAAAGAATCAGCTGAAATAGCAATAGGTTATGTTAAAACAAATGCTAAAAAGTTTGATATTGATCCAAAATTCTTTGAAAGTCATGATATCCACATCCATGTTCCAGAAGGAGCAGTACCAAAGGATGGACCAAGTGCTGGCGTTACCTTATCGACGGCATTAATCTCACTGTTAACTAATCGGGCTGTAAGAGCCGATGTGGCAATGACAGGAGAAGTTACTCTTAGAGGTAATGTACTTCCAATTGGTGGCTTAAAGGAAAAAACGCTTGCGGCCTACAGAAGTGGAATTACTAGAGTAATTATTCCAAGTAAAAATAAAAAAGATTTACATGAAATTCCAGATGTTGTTAGAAACAGTATGGAAATCATCGCAGTAGACAGTATGGAAGAAGTCTTAGAGGGGGCGTTAGTATGATGCTTTTAAGAAAATTTAAAAATCCTAGGCACGTAATTACGGCTAACGATTCATCACAGTGGCCAACAACTTTAGTACCTGAAGTCGTAATGACTGGTAGAAGTAATGTTGGCAAATCAAGTTTAATAAACTCAATGGTTTCAAGAAGAGCTCTTGCATATGTCGGAAGTCGACCTGGAAAAACAAGATTTTTAAATTTCTACAATTTAGATGATGACGTAATGATAGTCGATGCACCAGGCTATGGTTATGCTCAAAGAAGTAAAGATGAAATTGTCAATTATGGTGCAATTGTTGATGAGTATTTTTCAACCCGCGAAAACTTAAAAGGTTGTATCTTAGTTTTAGATATTAGACATTTACCATCCAAACAAGATATTGTAATGAAAAAATACATGGAAGCCTTAGGTTTACCATACTTTGGCGTTTTAACTAAAGCCGATAAATTAACAAGACAAAATCAATTAAAACAAAGAAAAATTATTTCTGCAGCAATGGACATACCAGAAGATGCATTATTAATTCACTCTGCAATAAAATCAGAAGATGAAAGTGATACTGAGCAAGTCTGGATTATGATCGATAATCTATTAGCAAAAGATGCTAAATTTGAAGATGATGAAGAAGAAGTTACTGAAGAAGTATAAAGATTTAGACTAGGCAAAAGCTTAGTCTTTTTTTATATACACCAAACTTTTGGCTATATTTCTGTAAAACAAGCCATTAATAAATTGATATGATATAATTATAAATAGGAGGAATTTTTATGAAAAATAATATAACAAATAATGCAATAAACACAATGCGTGCTTTGTCAGTTGATGCAGTCCAAAAAGCAAATTCTGGACATCCAGGAATGCCATTAGGTGCCGCACCAATTGCCTACACGCTTTGGGAAAAACATTTAAATTTTAATCCACAAGCGCCAAAATGGATTAATCGCGATCGTTTTGTCTTATCAGCTGGACATGCTTCAGCGCTTCTTTATTCACTTTTACACCTTTATTCTTTTGATGTAACAATTGATGATTTAAAAGACTTTAGACAATTTGAATCAAATACGCCTGGCCATCCAGAATATGGATATACTGATGGTGTTGAAGCAACAACCGGACCTTTAGGGGCTGGTTTATCAGCAGCAGTAGGAATGGCAATGGCTCAAGAACATATGGCAGCCAAATACAATCAAGAAGGTTATCCAATTATTGATAACTTTACTTATGTTTTAGCTGGCGATGGCGACATGATGGAAGGTGTTACAAGTGAAGCATCATCACTAGCTGGAACATTAAAACTGGGACGCTTAATTGTTTTATATGATTCAAATGCAATTACAATTGAAGGTAGTACTGATATTGCTTTTACAGAAAATACAAGAAAACGTTATGAAGCTTATGGCTTTGAAACATTTTTAGTTGAAGATGGTAATGATATAGAAGCCGTTAATGCTGCAATAGAAAAGGCTAAGTCCAACTTAGACCAACCATCATTTATTGAAATTAAAACAAAAATTGGCTATGCCAGTAATAAAGAAGGCAGCGAAAAATCGCACGGGGCACCACTTGGTGAGCAAGCAATCTTAGATTTAAAAGCTAAACTAAATTATCCACACACAGAACCATTTACTGTTGGACAAGAGGTTAAAGCGCATTTTGAAGAAACAGTACAAGCTAAAAAAGCTGTGTATAATACATGGACAACAATGTTTAATGAATATAAAGAAAAGTATCCACAATTAGCAAGTCAATGGGAAAAAGACTTTAGTGAAATTACTGTTGAAGATATTGTTGAAATAGATGGATATTTAGACTTTGAAAACAAACCAATGTCAACAAGAGTATTATCTGGAATGATGATTAATCGTTTAAAAGATCATTTACCAAACTTGATTGGTGGCTCAGCCGACTTGGCTTCATCAACAATGACACTAATGGATGATGAATCTTCCTTTAGTGCTGATAATTATGTTGGTAGAAATTTACACTTTGGAGTTAGAGAACATGCAATGGCTTCAATTGGCAATGGTTTAACATTATATGGTGGACTAAAACCTTATGTAGCTACTTTCTTTGTCTTTGCCGACTTTTTGAAACCAATGTTACGTTTAAGTGCCCTAATGGCAATTCCACTAACATATGTCTTTACCCATGATAGTATAGGAGTTGGAGAAGATGGGCCAACCCATGAGCCAATTGAACAGTTAACAATGCTAAGATCTACGCCTAATGTAACTGTCTTTAGACCAGCTGATGCAACTGAAACAGCTTATGGATGGGCATTAGCAGCTAGTTCAACTAATAAACCAACAGCTTTAATATTAACAAGACAAAATTTACCACAATTAGAAAACACAAGCGCAGATGCCCTAAAAGGTGGCTATGTTGTTTATGATAGTGAGAAAGCTTGTGACCTTATATTAATGGCAAGTGGATCAGAAGTTACTCTAGCAATTGATAGTGCAAAAGCCTTAGAAAAAGATGGAATAAACACTAGAGTTGTAAGTGTACCATCAATCGAACTATTTAAAGAACAAAGTTTAGAGTACAAAGAATCTGTACTTCCAAATAATGTGAGAAAGAGAATAGCAATTGAAGCTGGCTCATCACTAAGTTGGGGCGGTTTAGTTGGCCTAGATGGCGACTATGTTTGCTTAGACCACTTTGGTGGATCAGCACCTGGTGATGTTTTATTTAAAGAGTTTGGCTTTACTGTCGAAAATGTTGTAGACAAGGCTAAAAACTTACTTAAATAGAAAAAATCAATCGCTTAAAACAATGAAAAACTAATTGATATATCTATTTAAATATGATATACTAGTTAGGCCTAAAAAGGTAGCAATGTTCCGCTTAGAAAATAGCTAATGAGCAATTGTTTTAAGAAAAGGAGATATACATATGAATTTATCAGTAGTAAGAGAAATTACTAACAATCAAATGAAAAGAGATCTACCAGATTTCGGACCAGGCGCAACAGTTAGTATTGATGTTTTGATTAGTGAAGGCGATAAATCAAGAATCCAAGTATTCGAAGGTGTCGTTATTCAAAGAAGTGGTAGTGGAGTTGGAGAAACATTTACAGTTAGAAAAATTTCATCACAAATTGGAGTTGAAAGAACATTTCCTGTTCATTCACCAATTATAAAAGAAATTAGAGTACTTAAAATTGGTAAGGTTAGAAGATCCAAGCTTAATTACTTACGTAAACGTTCAGGTAGAGCTGCTCGACTTACAGAAAAAAGATAATCAAAAAAAGCTGGCTTTGGCCGGCTTTTCTTTACACTAAACAAAAGGATTGATAACCATGCGCACTCGAAAGATTTTAAATGAACTAATTTCATTTTTAAAAGTATTAATTTTATCTTATATTTCTATTTTTTTACTGACGACCTTTGTATTAAAACCAGTCATAGTAACTGGAACAAGCATGGAGCCAACTTTAAAGGATAAAGATATAGGTTTTTCATATATCATAACCAAAAATTTATTTGGAGTAAAACGTGGAGCTGTTGTTACAGTATATGTTGAGGCTGATGATCAATACTTGGTAAAAAGAGTAATTGGTCTACCAGGTGAAACAATTTATGCTAAAAATAGTATCATTTATATTAACGATGAGCCAATTGTTGAAAACTATTTAGATAAAGACTTCATGAAAACAAGTCTAGGTGATTCCAACCGAAATTTTACCGATGATTTTGAAAAACTTAAAATACCAGCTGATCATTATTTTTTAATGGGAGATAATCGTCCACGTTCAAAGGATTCAAGAGAATATGGACCTTTTAACTATGATCAAATAATGTCTAATTCGCTTTTAGTAATCTATCCTTTTGAAGATTTTGGGATGAAGTAAAAAGTTAGGAGGATTAAAATGACAATTCAATGGTTTCCTGGCCATATGACCAGGGCAAAAAGACAGTTAGAAAAACAAATCAATCAAACCGACATTGTAATCGAACTTCGAGATGCAAGGGCTGTAATGTCAAGTGCTAATCCTTTACTAGATGAAATAATTGGTGAAAAACCACGCTTGATTATACTAGCTAAAGCAGATATGGCAGAAGCAGATATTACCCAAGCTTGGATTGAGTATTTTCAAGCTCAAGGAATTATGGCAATTCATTTAAATATTCTTACTGATGATGTTAAAGGTTTGATATCTCGGCAAGTTGCACACTTAATGAAGCCTGTGCACAAAAGATTACAAAAACGCGGAATTAGACCAAGAGCGAGTCGCGCCTTAGTTGTGGGAATTCCTAATGTTGGAAAATCAACCTTAATTAATCGTTTGGCCAATAAAAAAGTTGCGAGCACTGCTAATAAACCAGGTTTAACAAAGGCTTTAAAATTAATAAAAGTTAACAATACCCTTGAAGTTATTGATAGCCCAGGCATGCTTTGGCCAAAATTTGAAGATGAAATAATCGGGATTAATTTAGCCTTAATCGGTTCTATTAATGAAGATCTGTTACCATATGAAAAATTAGTTAAAAAAAGTTTTGCTAAAGTTAAAGCAAAACCTGATTTATTTGATTTTGAATATAGTGATTATACTGACTTAATTTTAAAGTTAGGTCAAGCTCGTAATTACATGGTCGAAGATAAAGTTGATATTGAAAGAAGTCAAAAAGCTTACTTGCGTCAACTTCGAAATAATGAATTTTTTAGAGTTAGTTGGGAAACGCCTGATGACATCCTTTGAACAAGAGTATTGGAAGTTAAATGAGCTAGTTTGTGGGATAGATGAAGTAGGCAGGGGGCCCATCGCTGGACCTTTGGTTGTTTGTGGAGTGATTTTACCTAAAAACTATTTTGATGACAGAATTAATGATTCTAAGACATTAAGTTTTAAAAGACGCTTAACTATATTTGATGTGATCTTAGAGAATGCAATTTCAATAGAAGTCGAAGTAATTAATGAAAAAACAATTGATCAAGAAAATATTTATCAAGCGACCAAACTGGCCATGCAAACGATAGCGGATAGGTGTAAGGCTGACTATTGTTTGATAGATGCTATGAAGTTAGAAAGCAAAAAGACCTGTGTAAGCATTATAAAGGGTGATTCTAAGAGTATTAGTATCGCTGCGGCAAGTATTGTCGCAAAAGTAATTCGTGACCAGATTATGCTTAATTTCGATAGTGTTTATCCAGAGTATGACTTTAAAAATAACAAGGGTTATCCTACTAAAAAACATAAACAAGCCCTAGTTGATAATGGCTATATCCAAATCCACAGAAAAAGCTTTAATCCAATCAAATCAATGCTATAAAAAGAGTCTAGAAATTATCTAAACTCTTTTTTCTATGTTTTGATAACAAAAAAAGCAACTATATGGATAGCTGCTGATTTATTGTTTTCTTGGAGCGGGTGAGGGGAATCGAACCCCCGTATTCAGCTTGGAAGGCTGACGTTCTACCATTGAACTACACCCGCGATGGTGACCCGTGAGCGATTCGAACGCTCGACCCTCTGATTAAAAGTCAGATGCTCTACCAACTGAGCTAACGGATCAAATATGGTATAAATAAAATTTGGCTGGGACACCTGGATTCGAACCAGGGAGATGTCAGAGTCAAAGTCTGATGCCTTACCGCTTGGCTATGCCCCAAAAATGGTGGAGGGGGGCAGATTCGAACTGCCGAACCCTAAGGAATTGAGTTACAGTCAACCGCGTTTGGCCACTTCGCTACCCCTCCACATAAAATGGTGCCGACTAGAGGACTTGAACCCCCAACCTACTGATTACAAGTCAGTTGCTCTACCAATTGAGCTAAGTCGGCAATATAATGGTGGAGATTGCAGGACTTGAACCTGCGACCCCCTGCTTGTAAGGCAGGTGCTCTCCCAACTGAGCTAAACCTCCATCTTTTGACGCCTAATTAATATATCATATATAATCAACGGTGTCAATTGCAAAATCGTTAAATCTCATTTATCTCCGGCACTTATTTCATGCATAATCTATTATACAACATATATATATCTTTTCAAGTACTTTTGATAGGACTGATTGAGTTATTGTCTTTAACATAGTATAATGTTACGGCAAGAAGGTGAAGTTATGAAACATGTCGAATTAAAAGATGTTGTCTTTTCTTACCAAGAAGGACAACCAGTTATAAAAAATGTTTCTTTAAGTATTGAAAAAGGTAGTTATACAACGCTAATTGGTCACAACGGTAGTGGTAAATCAACAATAGCTAAACTAATAGTCGGACTATTAGAAAAGGAAGCTGGACAAATCATTATTGATGGCTTAGATATGAGCGAAGAAAATATTCGAAAAATCAGAAAAAAAGTAGGAACCGTTTTTCAAAATCCAGATAATCAATTTATTGGCTCAACAGTAAGAGACGATATTGCTTTTGGACTGGAAAATTCACGGGTTTTACAAAGCGAAATGGATGCAATTATAAATCGTTTTGCTCAAGATGTTGGAATGATGGAATATTTAGAGCGCGAACCAGAAAACTTATCTGGAGGTCAAAAACAGCGAGTCGCAATTGCTGGAGTATTAGCGATGTCTCCAAGTATAATTGTATTTGATGAAGCGACAAGTATGCTTGATCCACGTGGTAAACGTGAAATTAAACAATTGATTAAAGATATTCACCATGTCAATGAAATTACAGTCATATCAATTACTCACGATATTGAAGAAGTAGTTGAAAGTGACTTTGTTTATGTTTTAAACGAAGGTGAAATAGCAATGGCAGGTAAACCTAAAGATGTTTTAATTCAAACTGACAAACTGATTAGTTTAAGTTTAGATGTTCCATTTGCAATAAAAATCCAAGAATTATTTGAAAAACAAAATATTCACATCAATAAAGAAATTAATATGGAAGGGTTGGTTAAAGAGATATGTCAATTAAAGTAGAAAATCTTAGTTATATATATAACCATAATACTCCCTTTGAGCATTCTGCTTTAAAAGATATTAACCTAGAGATTGATAGTAAAAAAATAATTGCCATTGTCGGAGCGACAGGTAGTGGAAAAACTACCTTAGTTCAGCATTTTAATGCCTTACTTCTTCCAAGTAAAGGTAAACTTGTGATAAATGGTAAAGAAATAACATCAGAACAAAAACCTAAAGGGCTCAAGCAGTTAAGAAAAAATGTTGGGCTTGTATTTCAATTTCCAGAATACCAGCTTTTTGAAGAAACAATTTTAAAAGATGTTGCTTTTGGTCCCAGAAATTTTGGTGCCAGTGAAGAAGAAGCCCTTGCGTTAGCAAAAAAATATTTAAATATTGTAAATATAGAAGAAAGTTTATTTGAAAGATCACCCTTAGACTTATCTGGGGGACAAAAAAGAAGAGTTGCAATCGCCGGTATTTTAGCACTTGAGTCAGAGACCCTGGTTTTAGATGAGCCAACGGCTGGACTTGATCCCCAAGGAGCTTATGAAATGATGCAACTATTTAGTCATCTTAATAAAGTTGAAAACAAAACGGTTATTATAGTTACCCATGATATGGAACATGTCTTACAGTATTGTGAAGAAGTTATTGTCTTAGATAAGGGTGAGATACAAGGTCACTTTAGTGTTTCTGACTTTTTTAACCAAAGAGGTTTACTTAAAAATTTGGCAATTGAAATGCCAGCTTTAATTCAACTTAGAGAAAGATTAATTGAATATGGTTTTTCAAATTTAGAAACAGTTTTAACGATGGAAGAATTAGTCTTAAAAGTTAGTCAAGAGGTGGCGAAATGAATATAACAATTGGTCGCTACTTACCTTTAGATTCATGGATGCATAAAAGAGATCCAAGAATAAAACTAATATCAATGATTATTTTGATTATTGCCGTGTTTATCGACATTGGTTTTTTAGGATACGCAATTATCGGTGGTTTTTTAATCTTTGCCTTAGTTATATCTAAAGTATCATTTAAAATGATTCTCAAATCGATGCGTGCAATGTTATTTATGATGATCTTTTTATTTTTTATAAATATATTTGTCGTTAAAACAGGTACAGTATGGCTAAATCTAGGCTTTATAAAAATTTATGAAGGAGCTGTTTTACAAACACTTTATATCTTTGTAAGATTATTAATTATGGTTAGTATTACAACGATTTTAACAGTTTCGACAAAACCAATGGATTTAACGATGGCAATCGAAGATCTTTTAGGGCCACTAAGAGTGTTTAAAGTTCCATCTCATGAGATTGCAATGATCATCTCAATTGCGCTAAGATTTATTCCAACCCTAATTGATGAAGCAAATCGCATTATGAAGGCTCAGGCTAGCCGTGGGGTCGACTTTGAAGAAGGCAGTTTAAAAGAGAAAATATCTTCTATCTTAGCTTTGATAATTCCACTCTTTGCCTCAAGTTTTCAACGGGCAGAAGAATTGGCCGATGCCATGGAGGCAAGAGGCTATGTTCCAGGGGAAAAGCGGACCCGATATCGTATCTTTAAAATTAATGGCCAAGATATTTTATTACTAGGCGTAAGCATTGCAATTTTAATTTCATTTATTATTAAGGCTGTTATGTAAATGTTAGTTAAAGCAATTGTAAAATATGATGGCAGTCATTATTATGGGTGGCAAGTTCAAAATGGTAAAAGAAAGTTTAAAACCGTTGAAGACGTTGTTAATCGCGCGGTTAGTATTATTAATAAAAGACCTACAGAAGTTGTTGCCAGTGGCAGAACCGATCGTGGTGTCCATGCCTTAGCCCAAGTATTTCACTTTGAAAACGATCATTTAATCCCTGAAAAAAGATTAGTTAATGCATTAAATAATGCCTTGCCTTCGGACATTCAAATTTTAGATGTTAAAGTTGTAGCAGCTGATTTTCATGCCCGTTTTAGTGCAGTCAGCAAAGAGTATCATTATTATTTAAATAGTGGTGAATATGATTTATTTCAAAAAGATTATATAACTCAATATAATAAACCACTAAATTATCAGGTTATGTTAGAGGCCGCACAAATGCTAGTCGGAACACATGATTTTCATGCCTTTAACACTACCCCAAAAAGTCAGAAAATGAATCAGGTAAGAACTTTAACTAAGGTTTCAATAGTAAAAAAAGATAATCTTTATATTTTTAAAATAGAAGGTAATAGTTTTTTAAGACATATGGTAAGAATGATCGTAGGTATGATAGTCTACATTGGCGCCGCTAAGTATAGTCTCAAGGATTTAGAAATATTATTAAAAAACAAAAACTCAAAAAAGGCTCCCTTTAATATTGAGCCCAATGGGCTTTATTTAATAAAAGTTAATTACTAGGAGGATTTAATGAATAATTTTCATACACACACAGAAAGATGTAATCATGCAGAGGGAATTGAAGAGGATTATGTAAAAGCCGCAATCAAGGCTGGTTACAAAAGGCTTGGCTTTAGTGGCCATATGCCACTTCCAGCTGAAGATAATGAAGCAAATTATCGGATGACCCCTTATGAAGTAGATGATTATGTTGAAGAAGTTTTACGTTTAAAAGAAAAATATAAAAATCAAATAGATATATTATTATCATTTGAATTTGAATATTTAAAAGGCAGACTCGATTGGGTCGATTATTTAATTGATAAATATCCACTTGATTATACAATCGCTGGAAGCCACTTTCATAAAAAAGTAGACTCAAATAATTACTTTGGCAATTTCAAAGCAGATGATATTTTAAACAAGTATTATAAAGCTGCTAAATTGATCCTGGAGTCTAATAAGTTTGATATTTATGCCCACCCCGATCTTTTTATGGATTCATACCCAAACTGGGATAAGCACAGTGAAAAGTTAAGTCGAGACATCTGTCAAATGGCTAATAAACATGGAGTTATCCTTGAGTATAATTTGGCAGGAATCAAAAATAACCGTAACTATCCAAGTGAAGAATTTTGGGATGTCGCAATAAAAGAAAACTGTAAAATAATTATTGGGATTGATGCCCACAGCCCTAATGACTTTAATTTAACTCATCAAAAAGATAGCACTAAGCTTTTATTAAAGAAAGGTGCAAATTTAATCTTTGATTTAGACATTTAAAGTTATAACTTAAGATACATATAATTTGTATCTTTTTTAATACAATAAAAGTTTAAAGAGATAAAGTAAATTATAGTGTTTTGTCGCAAAGATGGCTAATCTGTTTATTATTGCCACCTTTAATCTGCTATCTAAGTCTTCAAAAGCTAAACATAGCGAATTTTATATAATGAAATAGTGAAATCGTGTATAATGTAAGTATATGTAAGAGGGGAGATGTTTGAGTGGATGTTTCAAATTTTTCAAATTTCTTAACAGAGTTATTTAAAAACCCTGTTTTACTAATTACTGTGGTTTTAATCTTAGCTGTAATCTTGGTTAATGGCTGGACAGATGCTCCAAACGCAATTGCAACGGTTGTTTCAACAAGAGCAATGACGCCAAGAAACGCAATCCTGATGGCTACAGTATTTAATTTTTTAGGTGTCTTTGTGATGACACTTTTTCAAGCTGAAGTGGCTCAAACTATATATAACATGGTAGATTTTGGTCATGATCCCAGTCTTTCGCTAATTGCCCTTTGCGCAGCTTTAGTTGCAATTGTTTTTTGGGCAACTGCAGCCTGGTACTTTGGAATTCCTACAAGTGAAAGTCATGCTTTAATCGCCGGAATATCTGGAGCGGCAATTGCCTTACAAGGAGGGATTGCCGGTATAAATGGGTCAGAATGGATGAAGGTTATCTATGGTATCTTTATCTCAACTATTTTTGGCTTTCTTTTTGGTTTTTTGATCACTAAGGCGGTTCGAGTACTCTATAAAGGAACCGATAAAATAAAGTCAAATAAATTCTTTAAAAAAGCTCAAATTTCAGGTGGTGCTGCCATGGCTTTTATGCACGGTGCCCAAGATGGTCAAAAATTTATGGGAGTCTTTCTTTTAGGTGTTGC
The DNA here is from genome assembly GCA_012512595.1 of Erysipelothrix sp. Lineage (GTDB taxonomy): Bacteria > Bacillota_I > Bacilli_A > Erysipelotrichales > Erysipelotrichaceae > JAAZDN01. The sequence goes on along the minus strand of JAAZDW010000003.1, from coordinate 24,181 downwards.
GCTTGCTAGTGGCGATGCTCAAACTCAAACCTTTCATATTCCGATATGGCTTATGCTTTTATCATCGATAACGATGGCCATCGGAACATCAATTGGAGGCTTAAGAATAATTAAATCAGTTGGAATGGATATGGTTTCCCTTGACTTATATGAAGGTTTTTCAGCTGATGCAGCTGCAGCGGGAGCACTATTATTAACGACAATCTTTGGAATCCCAGTTAGTACAACTCACACTAAAACAACCGCAATTATGGGAGTCGGGGTAACTCAAGGAGTAAATAAGGTCAACTGGAAGTTAGTTGGTGAAATGGTTATGGCCTGGGTTTTAACTTTCCCAGGATGTGGTTTAATTGGATTTTTAATGGCCAAATTATTTATTATGGTCTTTTCATAGGAGGAAATTATGTTTAGTAGAAGAAAAAGTTTTGATTATTTTGCAGGTTTTCATGAGTTTTCAAAGTTTTCACTAGAAGCTGCAGAGTTTTTAAATGAAATAGTGACAAACTTTGACATCGCCAATCTTGAAGAACAACAAGTAAAGATGCATGAAATCGAGAGTAACTGTGATAAACACAAACATGCGATTGATGCCGAGTTGTTTAGAGAGTTTCTACCGCCAATCGCAGCCGAAGATATCGTTGAGTTAAATAGTCGTTTGGATAGTGTTGTTGATGCGATTGAAGATATCTTAATTGGCATGTACACATTTAATGTAAAAAATGTAAGACCACAAGCAGTAGTTTTTTCAGAGATAATTGTTGAATTATCTCATGCTTTATTTGAAGCAACAAAAGAATTTCAAGATTTTAAAAAGTCTAAGCTAATAATTAATAAACTTAGAAAGATTAAAGAATTAGAATTAGATGCTGATGAAATTTACATCGAAGAAATGCATCGATTACATGTTGAAGAGGAAAATTGTAAAAAACTACTTATCTGGACAAGAGTTTATGATAGTTTTGAAGATTGTGCCGATAGTTTTGAAGAAGTTGCTAAGCAAATGGAAGCAATTATCATAAAAAACACCTAAGTCTTATGTACAAAATATAACAAGTTGATTTAAGAACGGATAAAACATATAATAAACGAGTCTAGGAGGAATAGAATGGAATTAAAAAATTATATAGCATCGATTAAAGATTTTCCCGAAGAAGGTATCATTTTTAGAGATATTACACCATTAATGGCCGATGGAAAAGCATTTGCGACAGCCTGTAACTTAATGTATGATTTTGCATTAGAAAGAAATGTAGATGTCGTAGTTGGACCAGAGTCAAGAGGCTTTATCTTTGGCTGTCCTGTGGCAAAGGATTTAGAGGTTGGCTTTGTACCAGTTAGAAAGCCAAATAAACTACCACGAGAAACAATAAGTTATAAGTATGATCTTGAGTATGGACAAAATGAACTACACATGCACAAAGATGGTATTAAACCTGGTCAAAGAGTTTTAATTGTTGATGATTTACTCGCAACAGGTGGCACAATTGACGCCACAATTAAAATTGTAGAAGATCTTGGTGGAATCGTCGTTGGCTGTACATTTTTAATTGAATTAGAAGCTTTAAAAGGTCGCGATTTAATAAAGCAGTATGACATCTTAACTTTGATTAAGTACTAAAATAAAAAAAAGCGGAGGGAGGTGAATTACATGAGAGACACAGACAACAAAACCTATGATGACATTATTGCAGAGGTTAAAAAGTATATTACAAATCAAGCGGATATTGACGCAATAACCAAGGCCTATAATTTTGCAGCAAAGATGCATGAGGGTCAATACCGTAAAAGTGGCGAACCTTATGTTATTCACATCGCTCAGGTTGCCTATATTTTGGCAACCTTACATGTAGGCCCACAAACAATTATCGCCGGGCTTTTGCATGATGTAATTGAAGACACTGATATCAGCAAAAAGGACTTTGTCGATCTCTTTGGAGAAAATACTTTCAATTTAGTTGATGGTGTTACTAAAATTGGAAATTTAGAATTTAATGATTTAAAAGAATATCAAGCTGAAAATCATCGAAAGATTTTTATTGCAATGGCTAATGATATTCGCGTTATAATTATTAAATTAGTTGATCGATTACATAATATGCGAACTCTAGAGCATATGTCACCGGATAAGCAAAAGCGGATTGCTCAAGAAACCCTAGATGTTTATGCCCCAATAGCCCATCGATTAGGAATGTTTGAAATTAAAAACGAGTTAGAAGACTTGTGTTTTTTCTATTTGGATCGAGAACGTTACTATGAAATAGCTAAAATGGTTGAAACGCGTCGTGCTGAACGTGATGAGTATGTAGAAAAAATGATTTTGGGCTTAAAGGAACTCTTAAAAAAGCAAAATATTGAATTTGACATTTTTGGACGTTCAAAGCACTTATATAGTATTAATCGTAAAATGAAACAAAAAAACATTCGCTTTGATGAAATTTTAGACTTACTTGCAATTAGAGTTATAACTAACACAGAGCTTGAATGTTATGAGGCTCTAGGATATATTCATCAGAAATATACACCCGTCCCAGGACGTTTAAAAGACTATATTGCAATGCCAAAATTTAATATGTACCAATCTTTACATACAACCGTAGTTGGAAATAATGGAAATATTTTTGAAGTGCAAATTAGAACTAAGAAAATGGATGATGTTGCTGAAAATGGAGTAGCGGCGCACTGGCGTTATAAAGAAGGTAGTAATTATAATCCTAAGACCGAACAAGCTGAAATCGAAGAAAAACTCCACTGGTTTAGAGATTTAATTGATTTAAAAGATGATCAAGAGATTCATGACGCAACTGAATTTATGGAACATTTACAAGATGACTTATTTAATACATCCGTTTACGTAATGTCACCCCAAGGTAGAGTAATTGATTTACCAATGGATGCTACCCCAATTGACTTTGCTTATCGAATTCATACTGAAATTGGCCATAAGGCAGTTGGAGCAGTTGTTAACGGTAGTTTAGTTCCCTTAAACACTAAATTGAAAACGGGCGATGTTGTTCAAATAAAAACTAGTAAACAATCCTATGGCCCCAATCAAGACTGGCTTAGTTTTGTAAAAACATCAACTGCTAAATCAAGGATCAAGAGTTTTTTAAATAAAAAGGAAAAAGATGACCGTGAACCTTTTATTGAAAAAGGGAAAGCGATGTATCGCAAAGAATTAGAAGAACGCGAAATTGAAGTCGATAAAATTTCTTCAAAACAATTATTTAGTGTCTTATCACAATTTAGTTTAACAAGTCTTGATGACTTTTATCATGCCATTGGCTCTAAGTCATTATCATTACCTAGAGTTATGGAAAAAATTAGTAAACAAGCTCGCGCTAGTATTGATGAAATTAGAAAACCAAAACATACCCACAAACGTAAACTATCAGTTTCAAGTTCTAAGTTTGGAGTTAGAGTCGAAGGTTTAGATTCGATGATGATTAATTTAGGCCAGTGCTGTTATCCAGTTAGAAATGATGATATTGTTGGCTATATTACAAAAGGAAAGGGTGTAACAATCCACCGCGAAAACTGTGCTAATATTGCAGATGCTAAAAAAAGATTGATTTCTTGTGAGTGGATTGATGATTCATCAATCTATAATTATGAAAGTATTTTGATTGTTAGATCAAGTAATCGTAATTATTTACTAACAGATGTGGTTACGGTTATATCTCAATATAAGGCAAGTCTCAATGAAATTAACTCAAAAGTCATGCCAGATCAAATTAATGCAATGACCGTCGCAAACTTAAATGTTACTGATTTACATCACTTAAACTTAATTATTACTAATCTTAGAAAGATCGATAGTGTATATTCAGTAGTTAGAAAAGGTGAAGTTTAAGCTGTTAAGCCAAAAGCCTTGACAGCAGCTCTAATTACGTGCTATAATCCTTTAGTAATGAATTAGGAGGAATAGTATGGCAGTAAAAATTAGATTAAGAAGAATGGGCTCAAAGAAAAAACCTTTTTATAGAATAGTTGTAGCAGACTCAAGATCGCCAAGAGATGGTAGATTTATCGAAATTTTAGGTAACTATGACCCAAAACTTAGCGAAAACAATGTAAAACTTAATAAAGAATCGGCATTAAGTTGGTTACATAATGGTGCACAACCATCAGATACTGTACGTAACATCTTATCAAATGAAGGCGTTATGAAACAATATCACGAAGAAAAATTAGCAAATAAGAAGAAATAAAATGACTAAATTAGAAAAAACTTTATATGATTTAATTATTCCAATTGTAGATGACAAGGATAGTCTTGTTGTAAATGAGACAACGTCTAAAAACAACAAAGTAGTTTATCTTAACGTCACAACTGCAGATGGTGATATTGCACGCTTAATTGGCCGTAGAGGTAGCATGGCTAATGATTTACGCCAAACAATGATGATTGCATCACGATTAGAAAATAAAAAAGTTATGGTTAATTTTGAGTCAAAAAAGGATGCATAGGCATCTTTTTTTATGAAAGTGAGGTTATTATGGATAAAATAAAAATTGGAATTATTGCCAACACCTTTGGCATTAAAGGTGAACTAAAAGTTATCAGTGAGTCAGACTTTGTTGAAGAGCGTTTTAAAGTTGGAAATCATCTTTACTTAGATCAAGATTTAAAAGTTGAGATTACATCTTTTAGAGAACACAACAACAATGTATTAATTAGAATAAATAATTTAGAAGATATTAACTTAGTTGAAAAGTATAAAAATATGGAAATATTTTTTGACTTGGATGAAATAGAACCGCTAGAAGTCGGATACTATTTATTTCAACTTGAAGATCTTGATGTTTATATAAAAGACGAAAAAGTCGGCAAGGTAATCGCAGTTAGTAAACCGGCCCAAACGCTTTTAAGAATACAATTAGAAGATCGCGAAATTCTACTACCTTTTGTTGATGCCTTTATTGAGAAAGTTGACTTAGATAAAAAACGTGTATACATAAACTTAATTGAGGGATTCTAATGAAGATTTCAATACTTTCAATCTTTCCAGAGATGTTTGAAGGTTTTTTAACAACATCAATTATTAAAAAAGCTATTTTACAAGACTTAGCTGAAGTTGAAATAGTTGATTTTAGATTGTTTACAAAGGATAAACATAATCGTGTTGATGCACCACCATATGGTGGTGGCCATGGACTTGTCCTGCTTTATCAACCAATTATTGACGCTTTAAAGAGCATAAAGACAAAGGATTCTTATGTGGTTATGATGGGACCAGCTGGAAATACTTATGATCAAAACAAGGTTAAAAGTTTTTCGCAAATACAACATTTAATTTTAATTTGTGGACATTATGAAGGATATGATGAAAGAATTTTAAACCATGTCGATGAAGTAATCAGTATTGGTGATTATATATTAACTGGTGGCGAATTAGCGGCGATGGTTGTCACTGACTCTATCATTCGCTTGCTTCCAGGAGTAATTAGAGAAGAATCACACCAATATGAGTCATTTGAAAACAACCTCTTAGAACATGCCCAATATACTAAGCCACGAAAGATTGATGGCTTTAGTGTTCCTGAGGTTTTATTAAGTGGTCACCATAAAAATATTGATACCTATAGAAGTGAAAGTTCAATCGAAAAAACGTTTAAGTATCGAAAAGAACTTTTAGAAAAGGCTAAACTCTCACCCGAGCAAGAAGCAATTTTTAAAACTTTAAAAGCTAATAAAAACAAAGAGGATTTATGATAGTCTTTGAAATAGTGCTATCAGATCAAAAATACTCAGTTTTTTTATCTAAAAAGCCTAGAAAAAACATTAACTTGAGAATAAAGAAAGATAACCAACTTTACATCTCAAAACCCAAACGGGTTACTATCAGTCAATTGGAAAAATATTTAAAGGATAACAGTTCTTGGATAAATCAAAGTTCAAAAAAAATAAATACGTTAGCAGTTAAAAGAAATAGTTATCTAAAAAAGGATTTGGTTTATATTTTCGACCAAAAATATAAACTTATAACAACAAATATCAAAAGCATAACACTCAATGATAGTAACCTCTTAATAAGTGAGAATCATAGTCAAAAAGATTTAAAAGACTATTTAAATATTCAATTACTAGACTATATTAATCAAACACGTGACTACTTAGATGATTTTCTAATAAGTAAAAATATCGACCTACCTCAAATCAAAATCAAGAAAATGAAAGGTAAGTGGGGGAGCTGCTATGTTAAGACTAGTGTCATATATATAAATGAAAACTTGATTCATTATCCAAGTATTTGTTTAGACTATGTTTTAATGCATGAGTATATGCACTTAATAGTACCTAATCACTCAAAACTATTTTATGAACTTATCAAATCACATATGCCAAACTACAAAAGTGTTGTTAAATATTTAAAGGAAAACTGAAAATAATAACTGGTTTAGCTCAAATGAGCTAAACCAGTTATTTTTGATATTAAATTGAACGATATTTATTTATTGCAGAAGCTATATTAGGAATAATTTGTTTCTTTCTTGATAGTACACCTTCAATAAAGAGTAGATCATTAATCATCTCTTTTTGACCTTCAAAGGCATATTCAAATATATGAGCCTGTGGTCCTGCAACTACCATATAAGACCCTTTGTCTTTGATGTCAGTAATCATTACTAAGCCGATGTCATAAGCTTTGTTAATACATAGACTATGTAGGTATGTGATTAGATCATCTTTAATTTCAAAGATATAATCAGAGTCGACAATGTTTATTTGTGATATCGCTACACTAAAGCCTTCAATCATAAATTCTTTAAAGTCAGTTAAGACAACCTCTTCAAGCGTTTTTTTAGACAAAGTAGCACTGGCTTCAAAAATCTTATCGGCATATTCTTCAATATCGATATCAATTAAACTTGCTAAATATTTGCCGATTTCTTCATCTTGAGGCGTTGAGGTTGGAGAGTTAAAATTCATTGTATCTGAGATAATTGCTCCAAGCATGATGCCAGCCATTTCCCTTGTTGGTGTAATGTTGTTTTCACGATAAATTTTAGCGATAATTGATGAGGTACTACCAATTATTTCGTTTCTAAACATCACTGGTGAGTTAGTTTCTATATCACCTAAACGGTGGTGATCAATAATTTCAATTACATTGGCTTCTTCAATTCCGGGAATACTCTGATTTGTTTCATTATGATCAACTAAAATAAGATTAATTCGCTCATGATTCCATAAGTGATATCTAGAAATAAAGCCTTGAACTTGATTCAAGCTATCAACTACTGGATAGCTTCTATAACGTGACTTGTTTATAACAGTTTTGACTTCTTCTAAGTTATCAATAATGTTAAAAGTTACAAGATCGGTTGTCATAATTAGCTTTATTGGTACAGCTTGGGTTATTGTTTGAGAGGTAGTAAATAAATCAAGAGTTGTATAAATAATTCCAGTTCCATGTTTTTCTGCCATTTCTTTTACATGGTCTGAAATTTGATTTCTTTTGGCAAAACAAACTACCAATAAGGAAGCCCCTGTTTCAATGGCTTTAATTTGGCTATGTTCGCGGGTACTAACAAGGACAATTTTATTTCGATAACTAATCTCTTTTTTATCAACTAAGACCCCAGAACTAATTGAAATTATTCCCGATGGATTATAATTTCTTGGAGCAATTAAAACTTCTCCCCATACCGCTGAGGCAATATTTTGATAGGGTGTTTGACGCATTAGTTCATAATTATTTTTTATTAAACTTAAGACGCCATCTGTAATAGTTCCCAGTGTTGCGATTCCTTCAAGTTTATTGTCTTTATCGACAATAGTAATGGCTTTTTTATCATGGTCGCGCATTAAATCCCATGCTTCCTTGATTGTAGCCTCTGGAGTGACTATTAAGGCATCATCAATTGTAATATCTTTGATTAATGTTTCAAGTTTGCGCATTAGCTTTGGTGGTTTAACCTCAAAACGATTTAAAATATAAGCTGTTTCAGAGTTTATGTGTCCCAATCTAATTGGTAAAACATCATATCCTAGTTGTTTTTTTAGTTCGCCATAGGCTAGTGCAGAACAAACGGAGTCTGAGTCTGGATTTCTATGGCCTGTGATTATAATAGGATGTTTCATAATCAATCCTCCCTTAAGATATTGTTATTATAGCATATATCAAAGGTGATATTAAACCATGAAAAGATTAAAACCTTATAAGACTAGCGTCTAATCATAAAAAGTTGTGATAAAACACTTTATTTTTGTAAATATATCACTTAAATTTATTCTTATATTATGCTATAATGATTATAAGATTTTGAAGGAGGGCTAACATGAGTTTTAAGGAAAAGTTTAAGAACTTTATTGCACCTGAAGACGAGTTAATAGAATTAGACTATGAAGATGTTTCATCCCTAAGTGAATATGAAGCACCAAAGAATAAAAACGCGACTAAAATAGCAAGTAATATAACTATGAAGTTATATGAGCCAAGGTCATTTGATGAAGCTGAAGTAATTGCTTCAGACTTAAAGGCAAGAAAAGCGGTTTTTGTTAACTTTCATCGCTTGCAAAAAGACTTTGCACAAAGAACAATTGATTTTTTAACCGGAGTTACCTTTGCGCTTGATGGAAAAATTGAAAAAGTTGGACATAATACGATTTTATGTACACCGCAATCAATGGGAATTGAAGGCGAAATAAATTTAGATTTAGATGATGAATTAGAGTTTGATTAACATAGAAAACGGGGGATTTAATGTCACAATCACCAAAATTTAATATAAAAAAACGGGGTTATGATAAATTCGCTGTTGATGCTCATATTGACGAAATTAATCAAAAACTGGAGTTTAGTGAGGCGAGACTAGATGTTTATCGTAATCAACTAGATTTTTTAACTGCTCAACTAGATGTAAAGCAAAAGCAGTGTCTACAATTAATTAATGAATTAAAACTTATGCAAAGTAGTGCTGAACGAATGGTTTTACCAGAAGAAATTCCAGCTTACATGAATAATGATGAAAGATTTAAGGCCCAACAAACAGCTGATGAGATTATCTTGGAAGCCTTAATGATTGCGAAAGAGATTTTAGACAACTTGTCTGAAACAGCACTAAATACAAAAGAATTTAAAAACGAATTATTAGAAAAGTTATTTTCAATCACAAACTCAGTAATTGATATTGAGATTATTGAGCCATTAGTTATTGATTGGATAAATGAAGAAAACTAAGATCAAGATATTTATTTAATTTTATTTTTAGAGACTCTATGCTTGGTGAAAATAGAGATGAATTAAATAATAGATCACTTGTGAGTTAATAGTTGAAAAACTATCGTAGGACTGCGTTAGAGTCAAAGAGTGCACGGGGACTACCTGTGAATTTAGGTGGTAACACGCTACAGCGTCCTTTAGAGACGTTTTTTTTATGAAAGGAAATGAAGATATGGATTATAAAGACACACTACTGATGCCAAAGACAGATTTTGAAATGCGAGGCAATTTAGTAAAGAAAGAACCAGTAATTCTAGCAAGATGGCAAAAAGATAACTACTATGAAAATATGCTAAAAAGCAATAAAGGTAAAGAAGCCTATGTTTTACATGATGGGCCACCTTATGCCAATGGTGATTTACACTCAGGAACAGCCATGAATAGAATCTTAAAAGACTTTGTCGTAAGAACCAAGGCCATGCAAGGATTTTATACACCCTTTTATCCAGGCTGGGATACTCATGGATTACCAATTGAAAATGCAGTAATAAAAAGTGGTGTCGATCAAAAGACAGTAAGTAAAGTTGAATTTAGAGAAGCTTGTGAAGCCTATGCCCTAAATCAAATTAAAACACAAAAAGAAACTATGATCAGAATGGGAACAATTGGAGACTATAAAAATCCATACATTACTTTGACAAAAGAATATGAAGCCGACCAATTAAAGACATTTGGAATTATGGCAAGTAAAGGATTAATTTACCAAGGTTTAAAACCGGTTATTTGGTCAACAGCCTCAGAGTCAGCCTTAGCTGAATCGGAAGTCGTTTATCAAGATAAAACAGACCCAACAATCTTTGTAACTTTTGATATTGTCAAAGGCAATGACGTTTTAAGTGAAGGTAAGTTTGTTATTTGGACAACAACACCATGGACAATTCCAGCAAATTTAGCAATCTCACTAAATCCTAGCTATGACTATGCCCTGGTTAATACCGAAAAAGGCAAACTGGTTATTTTAGCCGATAATGTTGATGAGCTCTTAGAACAGTTTAAACTTACCAATCTTGGAGTTGAAAAAGTCTTTAAAGGGTCTGACCTTGAATATATTGAAACTCAACACCCATTATACAAAGATCGAAAATCACTAGTAATTCTTGGAAACCATGTTTCTGATGAAGGTACAGGGTGTGTTCATACGGCTCCAGGTCATGGTGCTGATGACTATAACGTCGGTGTTAAGTATGGTTTAGAACCATTTTCACCAATTGATGATAAAGGTCATATGACAGCTGAAGCTGGCGATTTTATTGCAGGTCAATATTATGAAAAAGCTAATACTACAATCATTAATAAACTAAAAGAATTGGATGTACTTTTAAATTTAGAGTATATCGTGCATAGTTATCCATACGACGAAAGAATGAAAACACCAATTATTTATCGGGCGACAGTTCAGTGGTTTGCATCAATTGACAAGATTCGTGACCAAGCCTTAGCCGAAATTAAAAAAGTTGATTGGAAAAATGAGTGGGGTGAAGTTAGACTTCACAATATGGTTGCTGATCGGGCTGATTGGACAATTAGTAGACAAAGATTTTGGGGACTACCAATTCCAATCATTTATACAGAGAAAAAAACACCAATCTTTGATAAAGAAGTATTTGACCACTTAGAAGCTTTATTTAGAGAACATGGATCAAAAGTATGGTATGAACGTGAAGCTTTCGACTTATTGCCAGAAGGCTATAAAAATGAAGATTCACCAAACAACCAATATACTAAAGAAAAAGATATTTTAGATGTCTGGTTTGATTCAGGGTCATCATTTAATACTTTAAAAGAAAGAAATTTACCACTTCCAGCTGATCTTTACTTTGAAGGAAGTGACCAATATCGTGGATGGTTTAACTCATCACTTATTTTAAGTGTTGCTACAAATGGTATTGCTCCATATAAGTCAGTTATGTCACATGGTTATGTGTTAGATCGAGCTGGCGATAAAATGAGTAAGTCTGTAGGTAATGTTATTGATCCAAATGATGTAATTAAAAGAAATGGTGCCGATGTTTTAAGAATGTGGGCGGCTAGCATTGATTTTAAACAAGATGTTAGAATTGGCGATGATGTTATTAAACAAGCATCAGATCTTTATCGTAAAACTAGAAACACCTTTAGATTTATGTTGGGTAACTTAAGTGACTTTGACATTAATAAAGATGAAGTAAGTTTTGATGACTTAAATCCGTTTGATCAAGTTATGATGATGCGCTTAAATAATTTAAACAAAAAAGTTTTAGATAACTACGAAAAGTTTGACTTTCAACAAGCGACAATTGCAATGTCTGTCTTTATGAATAATGATTTAAGCTCATACTACTTAGATATTAGTAAAGACATTCTTTATATTGAACAACAAGATTCAAAAAGACGTCGCCAGGTTCAAACTGTTTTATGGCATTCAGTAAATACACTACTTAAACTGTGGGCGCCTGTAATTGTCTTTACAGCTGAAGAAATTAATGACCAATTTATGAAACATGATTCAATTCATAATACCAACTTTGAATTAGTTAAAGACTTTAGTCATGCTCAACATTTAATTAATGAAATCGAAAAAGTTGAATCTTTACGCGATGAGGTTTTAAAAGCCTTAGAAGTAATGCGTGAGCAAAAAATTATTGGCAAGCCTTTAGAGGCCCATGTTACTTTAAATATTGATAGTGAAACTAAGACAATTTTAGAATCATTCTTTAAAGATAGTATCAATCAGTGGTTAACTGTTTCTACAGTAACCTTTGACAACAACCAGAGTGAAAAAATTGAGGTAACAAAGGCTGATGGAGAAGTTTGTCCAAGATGTTGGAATGTTAGAGTTAGTGTTAATGAAGATCACTTATGTGATCGTTGTCAAAATATTTTAGGATTATAAAATGTTGATTACATCACAAACTAACGCGAAAGTTGTTGCTTGGAGTAAACTAAAACAAACAAAACATCAACGCCAAGCCAAACAATTTATAATAGAGGAAAAATTACTAATAAAAGAAGCCGTTAAGGCAAACTTAAACTGCACTATTATTGCCGTTGTTGATAGTGATATAAAAGCTGATTACTATGTATCTGATGCAATAATGAAAAAGATTTCAACCAATGAATCTTTAAATGAAGTAATTGCAGTCTGTGATTTTTATGATATAAAAGCTGAAAACAGCAATAAAATTGTTTACTTAGATAACGTCCAAGACCCAGGTAATGTTGGCACAATAATTAGAAGTGCCTATGCCTTTGGTTATGATCAAGTTGTTTTAGCAAATAATTCTGTTAATAAGTATAATCATAAGCTTATCCATGCTGCCAAGGGTGCAATGTTCCACATTTCTATTGTCGATGAAATCAATTTAGAAGATTGTTTAAATAAAGGCTATGAGATTTTTGTAACGGCCTTAGATAAAAAGGCTATAGATATTAAGCATATAAATAAAAAAAATAAAATGGTAGTTGTGTTTGGCAATGAAGGTAGTGGGGTTAGTGAACCTGTTTTAAAATTAGCGACAGAAAAAGTCTACATAGAAATGAATAACTTTGATTCATTAAATGTAGCCGTTAGCGCGGGAATTGTATTACACCATTTTAAATAGTGAAATGAGGGTTAAGATTGGATAATTTTAAAGAAAAAAGAGTGATGAAGACAAGCTACTTACTTAAGCGGTTTTTACCATATTACAGACCTTATTTAAATATATTAGTTTTTGATCTGTTTTGTGCAAGTTTAACTACAGTAGCTGCTTTATCATTGCCTTTAATCGTACGACTTATTACTGGAACCGCCGCTGAATCTCCTAATGACTTAACAAGTAAATTAATTTTAATGGCAGGTTTAGCTTATATTATTTTAAGAATCATCGAAACGGTTGCTAACTATTATATGCAATCGATTGGTCACATTATGGGTGCAAAAATTGAGACAGATATGCGCCGCGACTTATTTTCACATATTCAAAAAATGTCATTAGAGTTTTATAATAATACAAAAGTTGGCCATATAATGTCAAGAATAACCTCTGATTTATCAGATGTTACCGAATTTGCTCACCATGGTCCTGAAGAATTATTTGTAGCAACGATTACTATTGGTGTTTCCTTTGCAATCTTGAGTACGATTAATTTAAAGTTAACTGTAATTATTTTTGCTTTTCTACCATTTATGTTATTTTTTTCAAGAAAGTTGCATAAAAGAATGCGCGCTGGCTTTAAAAGACAACGAGTTCAACTTGGACATATTAATTCAAGTGTTGAAGACAGCTTGCTAGGAATTAGAGTAGTAAAATCATTTGCAAATGAAAATCTCGAAATTGATAAGTTTGCCTTAGGTAATGATGAATTTTTAAGTATTAAAAAAGATGTTTACTACACAATGGCGCAATTTCATAGTGTTATCAGAATCTTTGATGGCATCATGTATATCGTAGTAGTTGTTTTAGGTGCTTTCTACGTTAAAGATGGTTTAATTACCGTTGCTGACTATATGGCCTACTTACTCTATGTAGCTAGTCTTTTAACCGCAATTAGAAGAATTGTCCAGTTTTTAGAACAATTTCAAAGAGGGATGACTGGAATTGAAAGATTTATTGAGATTTTAGACACAAAAGTTGATATTGAAGATAAAGTTGATGCTATTGATCTTAAAGATGTAAAAGGTGAAATTCGCTTTGAACATGTTGATTTTGGTTATAAAGATGGTAGTGATGTCTTAAAAGATTTTAACCTATCTATTAGTGCCGGTGAAAATGTTGCTTTAGTTGGTCCATCAGGTGGTGGCAAAACAACGATTTCAAACTTAATGCAAAGGTTTTATGAAATTGATAGTGGTAAGATTAGTATTGATAATTATAGTATTCAAGACATTAAGTTGAATAGTTTACGTAATAATATTGGTGTTGTCCAGCAAGATGTTTACTTATTTTCAGGTAGTGTCTTTGATAACATTGAATATGGTAACCCAGGTGCAAGTCATAAAGAAATTATTCAAGCCGCAAAACTAGCTGGAGCCCACGACTTTATTAGTGAACTTACGCATGGTTATGAGTCTTATGTTGGCGAACGTGGAGTTAAATTATCTGGGGGTCAAAAACAAAGAATTAGTATAGCTAGAGTATTTTTGAAAAACCCACAAATATTAATCCTAGATGAGGCAACAAGTGCTCTTGATAATGAAAATGAGAAACTAGTTCAAGACTCACTTGAAGCTCTTGCTAAAAACAGAACAACTATAACAATCGCCCACCGCTTAACAACGATTAAAAATGCTTCAAGAATTATCGTTTTAACAGCAGAGGGAATTGAAGAAATTGGTAGCCACCAAGAATTAATGAATAAGCAGGGTAGCTATTATGAATTGTATAGAATGTATGAAGATAGCAATTAATTGAATCTTAGAGAGTATAGGACTATAATGGCAATATGAAAGATAGTAAAGAACGTAAAATTAGGATTGAAAATATCCCAGATACAAAACTTGTTTATCAAATAATTAACAGTTTTGAATATACTTTTTTTACTATGTTTTTATTTGGGCTTAGTTTTGTCCTTTTAAATGTAGAAATATATTTAATCGTAATCATCTTGATTATAATCTACTTGTTTTTATCAGGCAGGTACAAGGTTGAGTTTGAAGTTCGTGAAGATTTTTTGCTATATTTTGTCGATGATGAATTTGTAATACTAATATACTTTGATGAAATTGTTAACTACCAAGTAGTTTTGAAAAATAGAAATAATGTCGAACTAAAAATATTGTGTGAAGATGAGAGTGAATATAACTTTTTACTGTCAGATAAAAAAGTTGAAGAATATTTAAAAATGGTAATAGGAGATAAAAACGTTGGATAATAATCAATTATTTATAGGTATTGATTTTGAAACTGCAAATAGTAACCCACTTAGTGCTTGTTCGATAGGACTAGTGGTTTTTTTAGCGGGGGAAGTTATTTTTGAATTTGAATCATTAATTAAACCGCCAAAAAAATATGGAGAGTTTTTATACTTTAATACAACAATCCACAAAATTACGGCCAGTGATGTAAAAGATGCTAAAACTTGGTTAGAAGTTTATCCGTTAATTAAACCATACTTAGACAATTCTCTAATAGTCGCACACAATGCTAGATTTGATATTAATGTTTTTAAAACTCTAAATGAATTTTATGGGCTTAATTTGCCCAATGCTAATTACTTTTGTTCAGTCGATTTAGCCAGGGAAGTTTTACCGTATCTTTCTAATCATAAATTAAATACCGTTAGTGACTTTTTAGAAATTAATTTAAATCACCATAATGCTAAAAGTGATGCCATCGCTTCAGCTATGATTGTATATAGGTGCATGATTCTTACAGATACGTTAAAATTAACTGAACTTTTAGAAAAAGTACATTTAATTCCAAAAAAATTAATAATATAATAGTTTTGTGTTATGATATAAAGAAGTTATGGAGGTAATTTTATGAGTAAGTATTTAAATAACGCATTATTTTGGCAAAAATTAGATACACTATATTTATCAAATAAAGTTGTTATCGATAAACCAAAAGGTTATGTACATCCTTTGTATGCAAACTTAGTGTATCCAGTCGATTATGGCTATATTTCAGACACACTTGCAAATGGCGAAGGAATTGCTGTATATAAGGGGACATCTAAAAGTGGGCTACAACACTTGGCAATTTCAGCTGATATTTTAAAAAAGGATGTCGAAGTTAAATTACTAATCGATTGTACAGATGATGAAATCACAGAAATACTATTTTTCTTAAATCAAACTGATTTACAAAAATCAGTACTTATTTCAAGAGATAATGGCATTCCAGCCTGGGCCGAGTCTGACATTTAATAGGAAATCTTTTTTTTAGTGATTATAGTATATTGAGGTGTTAATATGAAAGGAGTAATTTTTAGTACTTCTTTTTTTATTTTGATTTTTGCTACATTTATAAGCTTAGGTTGGTATGTGAGTTATGATCATAATCGCAGTTTTATTAATAATAATTTAAAAAACTCACTATTTCAAACCGCAAATATCTTACATGGTGAATCTGACATTGATGAAACAAGGGTAATTGATACTTTTATTAGCGAAATACAAGGATCTTTACCAGAAAACTTTAATTATCAATTTGAACTGTTGGGATTTAGCGCAGAGCCACTTTTAGTTAGAATCAAAATGACTTGTAAAAGTAAAAATAATTTGTATAGTTTTACTTTAGAAGAAACCTTAATAGAAAAGGAGATTGTAAATGCCGAAAAATAAGAATGTTCTATTTGGTTTTAGTGTCGTCATCGTTGTTTTACTCAATTATTTTATTTTCAATATTGCTTTAAAAAGAGAAGTAGATTTAATTAAAATTCCTGTAGTAAAAGAAACAATTCATCCAAGAAGTAAAATTAGTGAAGATGATATAACTTTTATTGAAGTTCCCAGTATTTTTGTCAATGATAAATTTTATCTTGACAAAAAAGACATTATTAATAAGTATACGGACATTAGAGCACTAATGCCGACTTCATCACTGTTTTATAAAGAACTATTATTTGAAGAAAAGGATTTACCTGATTATCCAGCAATACTTTTAAATGATCAACAAGTTGCATATAATATGGCAACTGATTTAATTAAACTTTCTGGAAATTCAATTGTCGTTGGCCAAAAGGTAGATATTTACACAACTTATCATAAAAGAAATGAAAAACCAATTGTAGACCTTTTGATTAAAGCTGTGAGAGTAATCGGAGTAAAAGATAAAAAAGGTTTCGATGTCAGCCATCCTGATAGTAATGGAGTACCACATATAGTTTTATTGGCTATTGATCAAAAACTTTTACCGATAATAAGAAGTGCTGATGAAATAGCAAAAGTAGAGTTAGTTGCATATTCAACCAAAGCAAGTGACCAGATGGAATCAACGTTCAATAGTGAAGCTTTGATTTTGGAATATATTAATTATGAACCATGACTTTGACTTTGAATTTTTAAAAGAATTTATCAGCGATGAGAAGATTACAGATGTTAATTACAATGGAAATACTCTTTGGGTAGACCATCTTGAAAAAGGTCGTTTTAAAGAAGCAATTAATATAAGTGAAGTTGATTTAGAAAAGTTTTGTTATAAAGTGGCCAACTATAGCAATAAACAGTTCAATAATTCTTATCCTATTTTAGAAAGTGAAACTAAAGATTTAAGAATAAGTATTATTCATAAAAGCATTGCTGCATCAGGCTATAGTATTTCAATTAGAAAAACGCCACCAGTTATGCGTTTAAATACTGAACTTTTACTAAAGCAAAACTATGCTAGTTTAGACTTAATCAACTTTTTAAAAACATTAGTTGAAAAGCGCAGCAATATTATTATTAGTGGGCTGCCAGGGGTTGGCAAAACAGAATTAGTAAAGTTTTTAACTTCATTTATCAAAGCAAACCAACGGGTAATTACCATTGAGGACAGTTTAGAAATTAGATATAGTAATATTCATCCTGATAAAGATGGTTTAATGCTCAAAGTTAATGCTAATTTAAATTATCGACAAGCTATAAAGGCTTGCCTTAGACAAAGACCGGACTGGCTTTTGCTATCAGAGGTTAGAGGCGATGAAGTAGTTGAGCTATTACAAGCTGTTTCTACAGGTGCAAATCTTATTAGTACTATTCATGCTGATAACGCAGAAACGATACCTCAACGTATATTACACATGTTTCCAGGCAATGAAATTACCAATGACAAGCTTTTATATAATATTCATGAAAGTATTAACTATGGTGTTCATATTAGGTCAAACATTTCAGATGAAGGGATTAGTCGCTACATTGATCAAGTATGTAAGTTTTTTGTAAAAGACAGTACTTATCATACAAAAACTATTTATACCCACAAAAAAGGTTTAATATAAAAATGATAATTATTATACAAGGGGGTTGAGATGATTTATTTGAGTGGTTTTATAATTTTGCTTGTTTACTTGTATTTATTTAAAAAACAACGAGAAATATTAAAATTAATACCAATCTCACACAAAGGCATAATAAACCTATACAGAGTATTTAATACTAATAATAGTTTGTCTTTGTACAAACTATATTTTAATATAATTGCGATGTTTGGCTTTATTATTTTTATGGCAATTGCCTTCAAATTAAATATGATCTTTACAATAACTTTAATCATAGTAAGTGTTTTACTTTTACCTTTAATTGTTGTCTGGAGACTAAATTATCAAAAACAAGAGTACAATTTTAATAATCTGATTATTTATATAAATCAATTTATCATGGTTTTTAAAACATATCCCAAAATATATCCAACCTTAATTGAAATTGAAAATACAGTTTCTGGACAATTAAACAGCTTAGTAAATAATAGCATTGAAAACATTAAAAATGGTCACAGTAGTTTTGATAGTTTAAATGCGATTACAATAGTTTACCCACATTTTATAATTCATAATTTACACAGTTTAGCTTATAGCATAGAGCAGTATGGAACGACTGAGTACTATGAAGCACTTGATTTAATTCAAGATGATGTTGATGATTGGGTTGAAGATGTTGCAGCTTATAATTATAATAAAAATAAGATAATTACTAAACTTACAGTCTTAATTATTTTCGCTTTATTTATTTGTTTTATGGCTTTAAAAATGATTTTATCAATTGACATCGAAATTAGTGTTATAAATTACCAAATTTCAATTTTCATCTTTTGTTTAGTACAAATAATTACCTACGTTACTTCAATTTCAGTTTTAAATTCAAAATGGATTGAAAGTAGTGAAAGTTTATGATTACTGCGATCATATTTATTCCTATTGTTTTAGCCTTGTTTTTGTTTGAAAAAACTATAAGTGCTTTTTTTATAAACTATCTTTATGAAAAGGATTTAGTTATGTTGCTGAGATATGAAAAAGATCAAAATTTCGAAGTTTTTCAAAGAAATAGATATATTAAGAGTAGTCGAATCCTCTTCTTTATATTATTTTTGCCTTTACTAAGATTCAATATTTATTTTCTAATCGGGATTTTATTGCTCACATACTTCACTTATAAAAAACCATATAACAATTTAAAAAAAATGTATCAAGAGGATTTAAATTTTGTTAAATATCAATTTCCAATATGGCTAAGACAAATTCAAATCCTACTTCACAATAATAACGTAATTAACTCATTAATTTTATCTCTACCGTTGGCACCCCCGATAATTAAAAATGACTTAAAAGAGTTAATAGAAACACTAAGTATTTCGCCCAATAATTTTGCAGCTTTTGCTGACTTTATGGATTCATTTAAAATATCTGAAGTAAATCGTGCTATGAAACTTCTATATCGTTGTTATATTGTTGATAAAGATGAATCATATAAGCAATTAAATAGAATGATTGCCTCAACAACAAAATGGATTCGACAAGAAAGAATGACAAGACAAGAAAATAAATTAACATATTTTGAATGGATCGGAATTATCCCTTTAATGGGCGTCACCTTTGTTTTTTTAGTTATTATGGCAAGTTTGTTAACTAACTTATTTAGAGAGGGGGTAGGAGTGTGAAAGCATTTTTCGAAGAATATGGGATGGTTTTAGTTGTTACAATAATTGCAACTGGAATGATAATATTTTCTAATAGTTTTAAAGATACGATGACGACTAATTTAAACTCAATGTGGGATAATATGACAGAAGAGGGTAATTAGATGAAAGGGGCTTTTGAAACATATTTATTAATTTTAGTTGGGATGACCTTTGTCTTGTTGGGATTTTCAATGGTTGAGACAACGCTTCGCTATAACAATGCAAGATTGTATCAAGAAACGATAATTTCAATAATAGAAAGACACAACCGCTATGATAATGATATAAAACAGTTAATCACTGAATCAAAGCTTAGGTGTCAAGAGTGTAGCTTTAATGTTAATCAAATTGATGATAAATATATGGTATTTGTCAATTTCAAGGTTAGTATTCCTGTTGCCAATTTTAAAACAACCGCTAGTATTAAGTCGCTAACCCGGAGTATCCAATAAATACTTTGGGTTTTATTTGTAAATTACCCATTATTACATTATTATAATTAATAGAGGGTGATATATATGCTTTTAACGATTGATGTTGGCAATAGTGACATAGTAACGATATTATATGATGAGAAAAAAAATATTGGAAAAAGTGATCGCCGCGAAACAATAAAGAAATCACAATATAGTTTATACGCTCAATATATAAAAGATATAAAGAAACTTTTTAATATTTCAACTGTCAACTATATCGTTTCTTGTGTTGTACCAAGTATAAGCGAAACTTTAAAAGAAGTTTTAGAAGATAATTTAGATTTTGGATATTTTATCGACTACACTAGCTATCCCGATATTTCAAAGTTATTAAGTCCTCCCCAAGAAATTGGTGCCGATTTAATTGCGGCCAGTGTTGAAGTAATCGAAAACTATGATCAACCAACAATTATTATAGACATGGGTACTGCAACTAAAATTATCGTAGTTGATAAAAATACAATAATTGGGGTTGCAATATTGCTCGGGGTTAAAAAAAATGCCAAAGCAATTGTCCAATCAATACCTCACTTACCAAAAGTTGAATTGAAGTTTCCTGCAAATGTCGTTGGCAAAACAACAATTGAAGCAATCCAATCAGGAGTAATGTTTTCAACGATTGCGACAATTAATGGTTATACGGCATTAATTGAAGAACACTTTGAAAATAAAGTAGCCAAGATAATTACAGGGGGCATTTCTAGACTATTTTTAGCAAAATTAAAAGATTATGAATACAAAGAGAATCTAGTTAATGATGGACTATATTCAATTTATCATTTAAAAGATAAGACTTATGAAAAGATTTAAAACAATAAAAAATCAAAATTCAATTACTTATTCAATAACACTGCTGTTAATTTTAAGCCTCACTTTTTACTTGACAAACTTGTATAACTTAATTCCAAAAAAAATGTATACAAATGAAGACTTTGATATAAAAACTATTAACAGTAATATTGACTTTAATAATAATGGAATTAGTGACAATCAAGATTTTTTGCAAGGGGCAAAAATAGATGCTAATAACCGCCCTAAATATGATGGGAGATACTATGATGGTGGCTATCCGCCAGATAATGTTGGTGTTTGTACAGATGTAATCTGGAGAGCTTTTAGGCAAGCGGGATATTCATTAAAAGAAATGGTAAATCAAGATATTATTAAAAGACCTGATGTTTATAAAGAAATAAATAAACGCGATAAAAATATTGATTTTAGAAGAGTGAAAAATTTAAGAGTATTTTTTCAAGAGTATGCCCAAAATCTTTCAATTGATAAAAAAGATCATGCTATGTGGCAGGCAGGAGACATTATAATTTTTGATAATGATAAACATATTGGAATTGTTTCGGATAAAAGAAATAAAAAAGGTGAAGTATATATTATCCATAATGGTGGTCAAACAAAAAGGGAAGAAGATTACCTAAAAAGAGCGAATGTTACAGCACATTTTAGATTTGATGCACAAATGGTTGATTCAGATATTTTGGTTAAATGGAAAGATTAAGTTTAAATTAAGGGAGTTGTTTTATGTATTACTATTTAATATTAGTTGGATTTATGTTAGTTATTTCACTGCAGGCTTACTATACTTTTTTCTTGTTGTCTAAGGCTGGAGGAAGTTCGCTTTATTTAAATATTTCGTATAATGGTATAGTTTGTATTACAATCACTTTACTCTATTTTTTCATATATTTTAATCATCTTTTTAACCTGTTTATTGGTAATTATGATCTTGTCTTTTATACAAATATATTGTTTGTAATTTTCACTTTGTTATTGTTTAAAACCTGGGAGATTAGATTCAACCAATTGGCAAAGCAAAACTATAAGATTTTTATTTTCTTATTGAGTTTTGTTGCGATAGGACTTTTGTTTAATGATAAATTTCAATATGTCACGATTTTTAATCAGCAAGTGACTAGTGTTCTTCCCCATATAATTAACATTTTTGTTTTAGGAATAATTAATGTGCTGTTTTTACAACATAATAAGCTTGCGGGTGGCATTGATTTTAAATTATTTCCAGTAATTATCTTAATCATAAATCTAATTAATATTAGTTTAACTTTTTTGGATTTTAATGCCTATGTGCCTTTGGTTTATTATATATTTCTTTTAGTTCAAAGTATTGGGTTTTTATTGTTAATTAAAATGAGTATTGATGACTTTAAAAAATCTTTTTATTATTAATAATCATATTTGATTTTATCTACAAATAAGGTATAATGTATAAGCAATAAAAATATCAAGAATGAGGGAGAGAGTTAGCTCACTGAACTCATACCAACCTGCAGTGCAAGGTGGTAAAGCTAACATCGATAATAACATTACATCGACATCTCTTTTTCTAGGGATGTTTTTATTTTAAGGAGAGATAACATGAAAGTATTTTTTACAAGTGAATCAATTACACCTGGACATCCAGATAAAATATGTGATCAAATAGCAGACGCTATTTTGGATGCAGCTCTAAGTGAAGACAAACATAGTAAAGTTGCCGTAGAAGCTTCTATTAAAGATAATTTTTTATTTATCTTTGGTGAAATTACGACTAAAGCTCAATTAGATTACAGTAACATTGCACAAAAAGTAATTAAGGAAATAGGCTATGATTTTGAATATGAAATAGTTGAAAAAATTTCAAGACAGTCACCTGAAATTAATAAGGCGGTCAATGGTTCTGGTAAAATTGCTGCAGGAGATCAAGGTATTATGTTTGGTTATGCCTGTAATGAGACTGAATCCTTCATGCCACTATCAATTGAGATGGCCCATCATTTAGCTCAAAGACTAACTAAGGTCTTTTTAAATCAAAAGTCGGAAATTTTAAAACCAGATGGAAAAACGCAAGTAACTGTCGAATATGTCGATGGTAAAATTTCAAGAATTGATACAATTGTTGTTTCAACCCAACACTATGAAAATATTAGTCAAGCCTTTTTAAAGACGTATATTTTTGACAATGTTATTTCACCAATAATCGATAAAGATCTTATCGATGAAAATACAAAAATATATGTTAATCCAAGTGGATCCTTTATCGTAGGTGGTTCATATGGAGATAGTGGAACAACAGGGCGAAAAATTGTTGTTGATACTTATGGTGGCCATGGTCGCATTGGTGGGGGAGCCTTGAGTTCTAAAGACCCATCTAAAGTTGACCGTAGTGCAGCATATTATGCTCGCTATGTTGCAAAAAATATTGTCGCCAATAAGTTAGCAGAAAAGTTTGAAATACAAGTTTCATATGCAATTGGAATGGTTGATCCTTTATCAATAAATATCAATACATTTAATACAAGCAAACATACCGACCAAGAAATATTAGATATTATTAGGGCTAACTTTGATTTTAGTGTTGATAATATTATTAAAGAACTTGATCTTTTGAGACCAATATATCGTCAAACTGCAAACTTTGGACACTTTGGAAGAAATGACTTGCAGTTACCATGGGAGCAAGTCATAAAATTAAAGCTTAATTAATCATTTTACATGCTAAAAATGTAGGATAAAGATACAATTGTTATTAATTAGGGGAGTGATTTAGTGTTTAATTTAATAAAACAAGATAACTTTAAAAAAGTCTTAAAGTTTTCAATGATATACCGTTTTATTATGCAACTATTAATTACTCCTTTTTTTCTTTATCTAGGTAAGCTATTACTTAATTATCATAAGGTCCAATTCATGAGCACTGAAACGGCCTTATTTTTGTTAACCAAGCCTTCAGTATTGATTTTTATAGTTTTTGGACTTGGGATTTTAATGTTTTTATTAATGATTGAATTATCCTCTGTAATCGTATTAGCAGAGTATGAAAAATCAAGGGATAATTTGCTTCCTTATGGGATCAATAAGTTAAAGTGGACGCTAAGACCACGCAACTTAAAATTTTTACCCCTATTAATAG
>JAAZDW010000015.1 GCA_012512595.1 Erysipelothrix sp. | reverse complement strand
TAATATATTTTATCAAAAGCATAACGGCTTTCTAAAGCTAAGTTGTTTAAGTTGTTATTTTTTTCGAATAATTCTAATATTTGTCGATCCTCTTGATCATAAAGCATCGTTGGCGACAGTTTATAGTAGAAATAATTGAAGAATAATAAAATGGAAATAATTACCAATATTAGAAATGTTAATAATCCTGATTTTAATCTGTCTTTCATCGCAAAATCACCATGTCTATTATAACATGTTTAAGCTTTACTCATTAAAAGTTTCTTTAATGTCAAGCAATAATAACACCTTATTGAATATTAACTTTTTAAGTGTTATTATTTTTGTAGAGGTGAATTTATGAAGAAACTACTAGGTGGTCTAATTTCTTTACTACTATTGACCATTGTAGCAACCGTTTTAACAGTTACATATAAAAATCTAAAACCTCAAAAACAAATCACGCATGCTCCAAGAACAATGGCATTAAATAATCACTCGGAAGAAATTGATTTTAAAAATTTGGAATCTGATTTATTGAATGAGGATGGAACATACTACCTTTGGTTTTGTGACACAGAAGATGACAACTGTACCTATGTTGAAAATGAGTTTATAGCTCCAATGCTTAAAACCCTAAAAATTGATCAATTCAAGAATATGTACAAAGTTAATTTTACCGACTGCCCTTTTTCTAAACAAAGACTTTTGGAAAAATACAATGTCGACAGTACCCTAGCCTTTGTAAAGGTGGAAGTCTTGGGTAGTGATATTACTTATTCAGATGGAATTACTTGGACTAAAGATAAAAACTTTAGCTTTGAAGATTTACAAAACTGGTTGTATGAACATAATATATGGCAACAATCTTATGAATCTTTAACAAAAAATTCTAATTAATTTTATCTTTTAAATAAAAGACTCTATCTCTAAGATCGAGTCTTTTTTTCTAATATAAGATTTAAAAGTGGGTTAGCGAATATATAACATAGTGTGTTTTGTCATTAGTAAATCGGTATTGTTGTTAAAAAGGTGCAAATAATGATATTTGAAGAACACCTATTAATTTATATTCGAATAACAAACACGTTTAAAAATGGATTGCCAGTAGTCAAATAAAGTTAAAACAACAGCTGGCTTTAGTAAGACTTAACGTTAGTGTAAAAGCTAGGCTTTATACTGACCAATGGATTTACTTACAACTAAAACGCAAAAGGCTTATCTTTACTCAAAAAGAATAAAACCCTTTGTGACTAAAGACATTAAAAATATTTTAAACAAAAATTTAGACAGGTTTTAACAAAAAAAAGCACGGTTGAAATAACTAACTTATTAAAAGTTTATTATAAAAGAACCATAGATAATATTTCGATACAATTACAACCACAACAAAATATTGGATTTTTAGGCCAAATGGCTGTGGCAAAACACCCTACAGAGGGTAAAGTTCTAATTGGTAAGATCTTTTTTCTACTTCTCTGGCCTTTATAATAACTTGTTTATTTAACCTAAGTTTACTAAAGATTTAGCCAGCCAAACATTACCATGCCCACAGTATTTATTGCCAAGTTTGACATCATATGTACAATCCATGAGTTATATATATTACCGTTTTTATCATTCAAGTAATTAAAGATAAGGCCGCCCCCAAATAATCCAATCATTGCGACAACAAATAAAATCGGAGTAAACCAACTGCCCATAATTGCTACATGATAGATTGAAAAGGCAGTTGCACTAAAGATATAGGCAAACCACTTTGTACCAAGGCTTTTAAGATTTAAAAATAAAAAGCCTCTAAAGAAAAATTCTTCAATAAAGGAATTGATAAAAGAAATATATAAGGCAATCCAGATAAAGTTATCTTTAGCCACTCCGACATCTTTATTTAATGTTTGCATAATACTCTCTAAGTCAATAAAGTTTTTTAAAATAATGTAAGCTAACATAATTACCAGATAGACACCAAAACCTAAGCCAATTGAAATAAAAATCGCTTTTTTTGATTTTAATATAAAACAATCTCGTAAGTGGATTTTATTATCAAAAAAAGTATAAGCTATTGGCAAAATTAAAAACATTACAATTTTCGCTAATGATTTATATAAATATCCAGGATTAATGATTCCATCAATAATAGACATCATTAAAACTGCTAATATAGTTATAATAACAATGGTTTTTATAGATTTTAAAGCTCTATTTTGCATAAATGACCTTTCCAACAATATAAACATATTTTATTTACTATAACACTTACTGGAGTAAGTGTTAAAGGGATATTGTAAGACTGCATTTTAGATTGAAACTTTTGGAAGTTTTGCGTGTGGATATTGGGTTGCAATTCTATTTTCAGGCTTAACATCAAATAAATATAAGAATCCAAGAAATATCCATTCTAAAGGCTTCATTAAGATATAAACAAAGTCTGCGGTATATGGAGATTTTATATGCTTGGCGATTGGATAACCCGTTTTATCGTAAAAACTTCTAAGAATTTTATGAAAGTTTGGTGTTTTCTCTTCTATGACTTGTTCAAAGGCATTAGCAATGCAAAGCTGACGATTAACAATAACTTTATTTCCATGACGCTTTCCAGTTCTAATCGGCTTAACGATTGAATAATGACCGCCGGCCGCCACTGTACATAAGTAGTGCTGGTCTTGATAAATATTTTGCGGAGCCGTTTTACTTGATAAATTCCAGTCAGCAGTTTCACTCCATGCAACAATAAGACTATCTGGCTTTTGTCCAAATATTAGTAAAACTACTACTATTAAACCTAATAGTGGAATAGTTGCGATAAAGCCAAGCCATGGCCAATTAGATGATTTGTTTAAGATATTATTTAGCCTTATAAAACCACTTATTTTACTCTCCCTTACTTGTTGTTTAATAACATCTTTGATAGTTCTAATCGCAATTAAAATCGCGTTTAAAGGAAACAAGCTTAAAAACACAAAATCAATATTTGATGGATCAAATATTTGAACACACCATAAAATACATTGAACAATACCAAGATATAAACCCGCAATACTAAAGACTGCTACAAGGGGTGGAATTTTATTAATCGGATAATAACTTAAAATAATATAACTGATAACTGCAATTAAAACGATAATCAAAATCGTTAAAAATGACGCTGTTGATATAGGTGTATGCTTTTGGACATTATAAAGTTGGACCTGCCAATCAGAAAAGGATATATCTGTTAGAGTGATGTAAACAATTGAGAAAAATCCCCCAATAATTATTGCAAATAATTCCCATGTTTTTAGCTTAGTCTTTTTTTCATTTGACACTTCTTTAATTATAAACAGCAAAATATTTTCTAAGGTCAACACTAGTGGAAGCACGATTAGAAAGATTGCGATTGACCAGAAAAATATATTTTGGGGATAGTATTTAATAGACTCATTTCTAATAAATAAAAATGACAATAAAATTGATCCCCCAAAGGAACATACAAAACTAAAACTTATACTTGCTAAAACCGGTGATTTAAAAAACCACCGTTTAATTTTATTAACTTGATTTTTCATATAAACCTCCATAGAACATTATCTAATTATTAAGGATAAGCTATCCCTGTTATATCTTGAGCATCAAATCGATGTAAAAACTCAAGT
Source organism: Erysipelothrix sp. (assembly GCA_012512595.1). Classification (GTDB taxonomy): domain Bacteria; phylum Bacillota_I; class Bacilli_A; order Erysipelotrichales; family Erysipelotrichaceae; genus JAAZDN01. The sequence goes on along the minus strand of JAAZDW010000015.1, from coordinate 26,514 downwards.
TTATTATTGGTTTTTTCATAACGATAAAAATCATTTAAAGATTGCCAATTTACATTTAACTTTATTAAAACAAAGTAATCAGTTTTTGTCTTAATAATATCTAGCTGAAAAATATCATGGTCAATTATTTCAGCGGCTTTAAATATTTCTTTGACTAAGTCATAGTCTTTTAAAATGTCCCAATTTGAATCTTTTAGCATCGTTTCATTGAGGCTGTTTGTAAATTTATTATTGAGAGTGTCATCGATAAACCAGTCTGAATTTGCTGTATATATAGATATTTCATCACTTTTAAATTCGCTGATGTTTTTACTTTTGGATTTTGAAGATATTGCTATATAACTTATTTCATTTGTCACTTCATTTTTAGTGATAACATTTAAATGTGGCTTTTGAAAGACATTAGCCAATATAAAAATGAGCACTATAAAAAAGAGTACTCCTAATAACCTTTTTAAATGAGTGGATTTCACGGCTTTTCTGGCCTGTATTCTAAAATATCACCAGGTTGACACTCAAGTACCTCACAGATTGCCTCAAGGGTTGTAAATCTAATCGCTTTAGCATGACCATTTTTTAAGATTGAAATATTAGCCATTGTGATACCTACCCTTTCACTAAGTTCAGTAACACTCATTTTTCTTTTTGCTAAAACTACATCTAAGTTAACTATTATCATAATTTAGCTCCTATACCGTCAAGTCATAGTCAGTTTTATAAGTTATCGACTCTTTGACAATTGTTTTAACTAAAAGAATAACTGACCCAACTATTAATATTACAAAGATCGCCCCAATCATTATTAAAGCTGAGAGAGGATCTGGCCCCCCAAGTGATGAAGTATACATAAATATACCAAAAACACCTAAAGCGGCTACAAGACACATCAAAACAAGGGCTGTTAAGCCTTTAGTGAAATCTGAAGTAAAGGTTTTCCCTTTATCAAAGACTTTTAATAAGTACAATATTGTTGCAATTCCAATCAATAGCAAGATTAGTAACAGTTCAGAGATAATTAGGATTGGTGTTTTTGCATAAGCAATCTCTGGATATGCCTCTGTCATTTGCAAGGCCATAATTGGCAATACATAAACACCGACAAAAGCTACCCCTACTCCAAATAAAATCAGTAAAACTTTTAATCCATTTGACGCATACTTTGGTTTCATTATAAACCTCCTAAAGTTATTTATGTTTATATTATATACCTATAAATACTATTATTCAACACTTATTTATCGTTTATCAATATTTAATACATAATAAAGGCTCAACTATTAAAGTTGAGCCTTGAGCTGACATTGGTATAAAAGTCATTGTTTTTTATTTAATTTGCGACAATATTTACTAGTCTATTTTTTACAACAATAACTTTTCTAACTGTTTTATCATCTATGTGTTTAATGACATTTTCTACTTGCAGTGCTAACTCTTCAATAACTTTGTCATCCTCATTTGTTTTAACTAAGATCTTGCCTCTTAATTTACCATTAACTTGAATTGCCATCTCTATTTCATCTTTTACTAAAAGACTTTCATCAAAGCTTGGCCATTGTTCATAAGCAACACTATCTTTATTTGTTAGTATATTATACAATTCTTCACCTAAGTGGGGGGCAAAGGTTGAAAGCATCTTAACAAAATTAATTGCATATTCCTTATAAATTTTATCGACTTTATAACAGTCATTAATAAAGACCATCATTTGAGCTAGTGCAGTATTAAAGCGCATGTTTTCTAAGTCTTCACTTACTTTTTTTACTGTTTGGTGATAGACATAGTCTAATTTATTATCGTTGTCTTCACTAAAGTTGTCTTTGTTTGTAAACAAACGATAGACTCGATCTAGCCAACGGCGGCTGCCCTCTACTCCTGAATCTGACCATGGTAGCGAGCTTTCTAAAGGTCCCATAAACATTAGGTAGACTCTTAGTGAATCAGCTCCAAACTCTTTGATAATACCATCTGGATTGACGACATTACCACGTGACTTACTCATCTTTTCGCCATTTTCACCTAAGATCATTCCTTGGTGAAATAATTTTTGAAATGGTTCTAGAGTGTCAACTTCTTTAATGTCATATAAGACCTTATGCCAAAATCTTGCATAAAGTAAGTGTAAAACCGAGTGTTCAGCTCCACCAACATATAAGTCAACTGGAAGCCAATGACTTAATAAGTCTTTATCCCCAATTGCTTGGTCATTGTGGGGGTCAATAAAACGTAAGTAATACCAACAACTTCCTGCCCACTGTGGCATTGTATTAGTTTCACGCAACGCTTTTTTACCATCAATTTCTAATTCTAACCATTCTTTAGCATTTCCTAAAGGTGAATGACCTTCAGCTGATGGATGATAGTCATCAGTGGCTGGAAGTTCTAATGGTAGATCTTCTAGTGTCAGTGTTCGCATTGTTCCATCTTCAAAGTGAACAACTGGAATTGGTTCACCCCAATATCTTTGTCTTGAAAACAGCCAATCTCTTAGTTTATATGTAGTCTTTGCTTGACCTACTTTATTTTTTTCTAACCAATCAATCATCTTCTTGGTGGCATCTTCTTGATTTAGACCATCGAGAAAGTCTGAGTTAATATGTTTGCCATCATTTAAAAAGGCTTCACTTGAAATATCACCTTCTAAAACTGGAATAATATCTAAGTCATATTTTTTGGCAAATTCATAGTCACGTTGATCATGGGCTGGTACAGCCATAATCGCACCCGTACCATAAGTACTTAAAACATAGTCGGCGATATAAATCGGAACTTTTTTATTATTAACTGGGTTAATGGCATAGGCACCAATAAAGACTCCAGTTTTATCTTTATTAAGTTCAGTTCGCTCTAAGTCTGACTTTGTCGAAACCTTATTAACATAGGCCAATACTTCAGCTTTTTTATCTTTGCTAACAATTTCTTCTACAAAGGGATGTTCTGGCGCAAGTACACAGTAAGTTGATCCAAATAATGTATCAGCACGCGTTGTAAATACTGTAAATTCTTTGTTATGGTCTGCAACTTTAAAGACTACTTCAGCCCCTACTGACTTGCCAATCCAATTTCTCTGCATTTCTTTTGTCGATTCTGGCCAGTCTAAACTATCTAAATCAGCAAGCAACCTTTCGGCATACTTAGTAATTTTAAGCACCCACTGACGCATTAAAACGCGATATACAGGGTGGCCCCCGCGTTCACTTTTACCATCAATAACTTCTTCATTAGCTAAGACCGTCCCTAATTCTGGACACCAATTAACTGGCATCTTATCAACATAGGCTAAACCTTGGTCATATAATTTGGTAAAAATCCACTGTGTCCATTTATAATAATCCGGATCTGTTGTCGAAAACTCACGGTCCCAATCATAAGAAAATCCTAAGGATTGAATTTGGCCTCTAAAATGATCAATGTTTTCAACTGTAAAGGTCGCTGGGTGGTTTCCAGTATCTAAAGCATACTGTTCAGCTGGAAGTCCAAAAGCATCCCATCCTATTGGGTGCAAGACATTTTTATTTTGCATTCTTTTCATTCTTGCTAAAACATCAGTTGCAGTATAGCCAAGTGGATGACCTACATGTAAGCCTTCACCACTAGGGTATGGAAACATGTCTAAAATATAATATTTCTCTTTTGCAAAGTCACTAGTATCAGTTTTGAATGTCTTGTTTTCTAACCAGTAATCTTGCCATTTTTGTTCAATTTTTCTGTGATTAAATGCCATTTCTATTCTCCTTTATAAAATAAAAAAAACGTCTTCAAAGGACGCTTACACGTGTTACCACCTAAGTTCATAATAAAAATATTATGCGCTCATTACTATATCGCGTAACCGGACCTAAGTCTTGCTCCAAAACGAGTTCATTATCTTTCAACGTTGATTTGCACCACCCATCAACTCTCTTTAGATGATTAATAACTACTACTTTTCTTCATTGCTATGCAAGTATAATAACATATTTTACATGATAAATCCATCGTCTATTTTAAGGCCGATGTCGATTAAATGATAATTACTTTAAACTTGACTTTGTAAATGCTTAATTGCTTGATCAGGATTGTTACCACTGCTAAAAATTGCATAAATAGCTGCCCCTTTTGCAGGATCTAAGAGCGGTTTAATTAATTTTATTCGCGGATTATATTTCTTTAAATATAAAGTAAGTGGTGTTAATACATAATCTTTGGCTTTAAAAACACCGCCTGAGTAAGAAACTAAAATATCTTTATTTATATCAAAGTCCATTTTGTTTACTAACGCTTTAATGATTAAAAAATGTTCATAGGCTGCTTGTTTGTAAATATCAATTGCTAATTTGTCATTATTTTGAGCAGCTTTAAAAAGTAATACTGCAAGAGCAGCAATCTTATCTCTTTTTCTTTCAAGCTGATTTAAAACTATATCTAAAATTTCAAAATCATCTTTTATTTTAAAGTTATCTTTAATTATGTAATATAAGGGTGTTTTTTCAATTCTACCATCGGCTTGTTTTGCAAAAAGACTTAACATTTTTATACTAAGCCAATATGCTGAACCTTCATCACCAATTAAATCGCCCCAGCCACTAGCTCTGGCACTATTGTTATTTGTATCTTGGGCAAAGCCAATTGCGCCAGTCCCTGCAACAATATTAATTCCTTGTTGTAAGGCTAAAGATCCTGCCCAAGCAACCTCTGAGTCTGCAACACACTTAAATTTATCACTTTTTAATATTTCGCTTACAATTTTGTCGATTTTAACCTTATCCTTTGACAAAGCACCATAACCAGCTAATCCTAGTAGTGTAAATTCAATATCAACAATTTTGATAGAACTTTTTTCACAGATTTCATTGATGCCACTTTCAATAATCAGCTTAAAATTATCAAAAGAAGTTTGTTTATAGTGAGATGTTGGCTTTATAACATTTGCTTTGATATTGCCTTGTTCATCAATCAAAATAAATTCTGTCTTTGTTCCACCACCATCAATACCTAAATACAACATTATAAAACCTCCTTTAAAGTATGCTTTAAATTATTAAAATAAACGTCGATTAAGACGTTTATTATACACTAACACCTATTTAAACTAATAATACCACTATATATTTATGATAACAAATATAATTAGTCATTCATTAATTTTCTTGCAAAATCTAAAACATTTTTACCATTCATAGTCCCGTAATCTATCATATCGATTGGTTCAACTGGACATTCAAACTTAGCTTTAATCTTTTTTAACTGATATCTTACTTGTGGACCTAAAAGGACACAGTCAACATCACGGTGGTTATCAGCACTCGCTATTGGATGGGCATCAATTGTACAGTCATAGTTATCAGCTGCGGCTGCTTTGCGCATACTTTCCACTAAAAGACTAGTTGACATACCTGCAGAACAAAATAACACTATTTTTTTCATAAATGTATTCTCCTTCTTTTATATTATAAACGTTTACTTACTATCGTGAATTAATTTTGAAATATTACTATTAGTTTCTAGTAATTTTTCAGCATTTTCTTTATCTAAATTTAAAATTCCCATAACGATTGCGACCTTAACATTCTTGTCAGATTTTATAAAAAGATCTTTAGCAACATCTAGTTCACAGTCAACTGAGTGCATGATAATTGTGTAAGAACGATTGACAAGTTTTTCATTTTTAGGTTGGATGTCAACCATAAGATTTGTATAAACCTTACCAAGTTTTATCATTAAAGTTGTCGAAATCATATTTAAAACTAGTTTTTGTGAAGTTCCAGCCTTCATTCTTGTTGAACCGGTAATAGCTTCCGGACCAGTTATAATTTCAATGCTTTTTTTAGCTACTGAACTTATTTCTGAATTAGATACATTAGATATAGCGACAGTTTTGCTACCTAGAGAATTGGCATATTTTAGTCCTCCAATAACATAAGGTGTTCTACCACTTGCAGCAATTCCAATTAAAATATCATTTTTACTAAAATTATAGGCTTTTAAGTCTTCTTCACATAAATTAAGACTATCCTCAACGCCTTCTTTGGCATTGAAGATAGCGTCAATTCCACCAGCAATCACACCTACAACCTTGTCTTCGCTAACTCCAAAAGTTGGGGGGCACTCTGAAGAGTCAACAACAGCCAAGCGGCCAGAAGTACCGGCGCCAACATAAAAAAGTCTACCTTTTTCAAATGTTGGCCATATATAATCAATAACATCGCTTATTTCTGCCAAATTATTTTGCATAATTTTCGCTACCTTAAGGTCTTCATTATTAATCTTCTCTAATACTTCTAAGGTATTTAATCGATCTATGTCGATTGTGTCCATATTTCTTTGTTCTGTATTTAAATTTTCAAGTTTCATGATAACATCACCTCTATATATTTTATCATATTTATACTGTGGTTATTTTTCTTTTAAAATTAAACCTTGGCCTTTTTTAATGTAGCTTAACAAATTAAGATCTTCCTTAACAATTCTGCCAATAACATTAACTCTAAAATCTCTCGGCAAATCTTCTTTACATATTTCAACTTCTCCGCAGTATCTGCCAAAGCATTCATTACTTATACATAAGTCACCTTTTTTGCGAGCAACTGTATTTTTGGCTTTAATATCTGTCTGGATGAATTTTTCTGACCTTGATTCAACAAATCTAATGACATAATTGGAATTGTCACTACGGTCATGAAATATTTCATCATATAAATAAGTATGGTCTTGATCTATTTCACAGTTAAGTTTAACTATTTTATTACGATAATCTGCAAATTGATTCCAGTGTTTATCAGTTAGATCAACATCGCCAACCATGACAATATCACTATTTAAATCATAGTAGCTTGATAAAACACTTTCTAAAAAGTTTAGGTTACGGTGGTCTTCAACTGTAGGTAATCCTTCAAATAGTGGTGCTCTTTTTTCATCGCCAGCTACAAAGGAAATTGTTCTAATACCATAACTTGCATACATTTGATTCAAAATTTTTACATCTTCTAAATCTAGTCCACTATATACTTTTGGGTAGTAATTATGACATGCGATGACATTATTAAAATTCAATCCTTTTTCTTTTAAATTTTCAATATAGTCTTTCTTTAGTGTTGAAGCATTAAGGACTACTTCCATTGTTTTCGAACATTCAACTAACTCTTCTGCTGAAAATCCATAGTCAATTCTCACAGTTTTTAAGCCGATTTCTGAAAGTTGTGATAAAGATGTCAAATTGAAACTTTTTAAAACCTTTGGACTAATATCTACAAACAATTTTACATTGCTTTGATTACATAATTGAATTAAATGGTATAAATCTTCATTAATATTATCTTTTCTACCCTCAGGTATATTTAAAGACGTAAAAACATAGTCAATTCCATGTGATATTCCTTTATTTAACAGTTCAATGTTTTTTTCGCGCGCTGTTTGAAGGTAAATCGACATTCCAATAAAATTATGCATATTCGACCAGTCCAGCGTGCATATAAGCCTTTACAAAACCAGGACAACTTGATTCAATCCCTCTAACTCTTCCCATTGTTCGATAATAGTCGTTATAAGGAACAGTATTAATTCCACCTCTAAAAATTTGATATTCTTCTAAAGCTTTAAACCATCTATCAACATCAACTTCTGGCATTTGAATATAGGCAGTTGGAACAAATCCAACTAAATCCTCAAGGTTTTCTCCATATAGTAAGTCAATGTCTACTTTTTCGCTTCTTAATCTTTGAACTGCCGCTTTTACTCCACGATGGGTATAATAATGACGGTCATGCATTGTACCAACATGGTGAGTTACAACTAAATCTACTTTTTCAGTTTTAAGGTAGTTATAAATAGTGTCAACAAAGTCTGGCATTGATGGCATATTGCTTGATGAATAATTCAATTGATAAGCATCACAACCTAATTCTTTGGCTACATTTGCAATTTGATCATTCAATTCATTTAAGTACTGCGTTTTTTCTGCTTCTGTTGCATCTTTATTTTCTAATCTTCCGGTGGTCACATGGACCATTGTTGACTTTGCGCCTTTTGCATTCATTCTTAAGGCAATTGGGCCTCCCATTAATTCAGCATCTAGTGGATGGCCACCAATGCTTACTACTCTTTTATAATCTTTCATTTAAATATCCTTTCTTCCTACTTTGTATGTACGATAAATTTCCATCTCATGACGCTTGTAAAATCTTATCGCAGCTCCTGAGGTCCACAAGAAGTACGCACTTGGTATTCCTTGTTTTTTCATCTCTAACATCATATAATCAAATAAAACGCCACCTAATCCCTTTGATCTTAAGGACTCTGCTACACCAATTGGACCAAATCTTGAATCATTGCCGTCGATTTTTCGCATACAGTATCCTAGGATTTCATCCTGATCATCAGTACATAAAATTACCGTTTTATCTGCATTTTCATTTTGCAGTGATAATATAAAGTTTCGCTTCCAACCAGGACCAAATTCTTTTTCTAGAAAAGCCATTAACTTTGAAAAATATTGATCTTTATAATTGAATATTTTTATTCCTTCATTTTCTAATTCTTTAATTTTATCTTTAGTTTTTTGTGGCATCACAAAATCCAAAAGCGATTTATGCATACTCACAGCATCTGTTTCAAGTAAATAGCCATTTTTTCTAAAGAAGGCTAAACCTTTTGTATAGCGAACATCAATGCCTGGGTTTAAGTAATTTGGGCTATAGGCACAGAGTGTAACTTCCTCTGCACCTAATTTTGCCAAATTATTTTCAACTAAGTCATATAACTTTTGTCCTATGCCCTGTCTTTGATATTCGGTTTTTACAAATAAATAATTAATCCAACTTCGCTTTGGTTCAAGACCACGGGTATAGTAAGAAACTTTTCTTTTAACCCCGTAACAAAAACCGATAACTTCATTATTTCTTACAGCAAGTAGTGCTAAGGATTCATCGAAATTCTCATCATAAACTATCAGCTGTAAAAACCGATCACGGCTAATTGGATCATAAGTCATTTCTTCATTCCACAACTCCATTAAGGAGTCTAAATATTGTTGATTATATTTTATGTATTGAATTTCAATCATTTGAATTACCTTATGCCCTTCCTACTGTTTCACTTTGTAATTGTTCTTGCTTTTCAACTTCTAGTAAGCGCTCTTTTTCTAACTCTTGGTTTTCCATTACTCTAAAGAAAGGTAAAAACATAAAGTATACGATTACATAAGATAATAAGCTAAATAATAGTGCAATAATCTTAAAACCTGAGCCAATGTATGCAGCTATTGGGGCTGGCATTGTCCAGACTACTAAAGCTACCATTGGTGGAGTAACACCTAGTACACCTAAGATTGCATAGAAAATGAATAATACTCCAAAGCCTAAGACCCATGGTACAAACATTAATGGATTTAAAACAATTGGTAGTCCATACATGATTGGTTCAGCAATATTGAAAATTGTACCTGGTAAGGAAAGTTTTCCTAATACTTTAAATCTTGGTACTCTACTTCTAATTAATAAAACAGCAATTGGAAGGACTGAGACTCTAACATAGAAGTTAATCCATTGGTTAGTAAACATATATGGAATTGGTGTTCCAGCAGCAAAGGCTGAAATGTTTTCAGCAATCGCACTTGTCCAAATAGGTGACATTACAGAACCAACAATATTAGATCCATGAAGTCCAACAAACCACAGTAGACGGTCTAAGATAAATCCAAAGAATTGTGGAACCGGTCCACTACCTGAGACTACTAAAACTTCTAGTGCTGAGTTAATAATCATAATTAAGTTGAAATCACCAAATCCGCGTCCAACAATGGCAGAAATTACAACTACGACTGTTGCTGGGACTAAACTAATAAAGGCACCGGCAACCATTGGTGGTACACCTTCTGGTAATTTAATTGTAATATTTTTCTCAACTAAAAATCTGTATATTTCGACCGCTAGAATTGAAATAATAATTCCACTAAACATACTTGGAGCTCCAAGAATGTAATTTGGCCAGTCAAAGTTTTCACTTAAGGCTCCAAAGTCAATAAATGATAGAAAGGCAATCATTGCTAACATTGATGTTGCAATTGGCGTTACTCTACTATCTTTTCTATTGTAGTATCTTCCTAAGAAGTAACCATTAAGAACAACTGTTAGAAAACCTAGTAAGTTAATACTAATAAATACTAATTGGAATAACCAAGGTTTATGTGGTGCTATAAAATTATTAATTCCCTCAGCTAACCCTGGCATATTTAATCCAGTACCTTCAGCAAATAGTCCCCCTAAATTTAAGACCAGTGTTGCAGTTGCACCTATTACTAAATAAGGCATCATAACTACAAAGGTATTTTGTAAACTTTCTAAGTATCTAACTTCTGAAAGTCTAATAAGTGGTGGCGCCAATTTTTCTTCAATAAAAACTGTCAGCCGATCGACTAGCGATAACTTCTTTTCTTTTGTTTCCATTTTCTCTCTCCCTCTATATGAAAATCATTACACTTGTATTATAACAACTATATTTTTAATTGCAATACTTTTCCCAATTAAATTGGAAACGTTTCCAAAACTAAAGCCATTTAAAGCAGAAAGCGCTTTAACAATAAGGGTTTTTAGACTTTTCTAAAATTAAAATTACATTTATAGAGTTATGTTGTATAATTAACATAACGAAATGAGGCATATTATGAACCCAATCTTTTTAATGCGAATCAATGAAACAAATTTAACCAAGTCGGAGTTATTAATAATGGACTATGCGTTAAACAATTTAGAAGCAGTGTCTAATCTTTCAATAAATGAGTTTGCAGATAATCTTGAGTTATCAAAATCAGCCATCTCACGCTTTTGTAAAAAACTTGGCTACCATGGTTACTCACAATTTAAATATGATATAAAAAGATATCTTAGTGAAAATATCCATGTCACACCCCAAGAGAGTCAAACTCATACAGTCGCCTCAATTTATGCTGAGACGATAGCTGAAATTGATGAAACAGTCTATCCTGGGGAGATGCAAAAATTAAAGGATCTTTTACTAAGGGCTCGCCGGGTTAAAGTCTTTGGCTTTTCAGAAACCGGATTAACTGCAAAATTTTTTGGACTGCGGCTAGCCGGTCATGGCTATGATGTCGAAGTAGTTACCCACTCAAGTTTTATTTATCGAAAGGTTGAACTTTCACAAAAAGATGACCTACTAATATTTTTATCACTCTCAGCTAATACAGATTATATAAAAGATGGGGTCCACCGCGCACTTAAAAATGACATTCCTACGGCGCTCGTAACTCAAAACACTAGAAGTGTCTTTAGAAATAAAGTCGATGCCTTTATTGAACTGCCTTTCTTTAAAGACAATCCTGGCAATCTTATCTTAGATTCCCAAGTAATTATGCAAACATTTTGTTTAACTTTTATAAACTTTCTAGTTTCAAAATAATCAAGGATAAAAAAGCCCCTTCTACATAAGCGATGTCAACCAGCTTATTGTAGAAAGGGCTTTTAATTTAAAATTCACTTACTATTATAAGAAAGACCATGACCAAAATCATAAAGAATATCTTGGCCATTAGGGTTTGAAATAGAAACTGGAAGTTTTCCTTTTGGATTACTTTGTCCAAAAACTACATCCATACCCACTGAAATATTAACTGGCAATGATGCTTGACCTGCCTGGGTTTGGTCATAGCCACTTGATCCATAAACAGCAATGTTAGCCAAAACTTCAGGGATAAACATAATATCATATGGATTTCTGGTTGACATGACAGCTAGTTTTATCCTTTTTAAATTTGTGTATTCAACAACTTGAAAAGGATACTTTGCTTGAGTATCTAAGTTTTTTGTCTCCATCACAATAAAATCACTGGTTAAAATTAAGTCTTTATCATTTTTTGACAAATTATCATTTGGATTATAGAGGTGGTGTTTTATTTTAACATTACTTAAATCATTATTTTTAATAATATTTGATAATTGTATCTGCATTAAATTAGCTCGTTCACTAGCACTTGAAAGAATTAAAACTTTTTTATTGTTAGAGAGTATAAATGGTAATGTGTTGTTTTCATTTTTAATTAGGGTAATAGCTTGGCTAGCCGCCATTTTCTCTAATGCTTTGTGTTTTTGTGAGCCAACGATCCTATTTGCAAGATCTATTTTTTCTTTTATTGAAATTGTTTTATCGTTTGTCATAATCTCGCGGTTAAACTTTAATCGCAGTACACGTTCTACCGATTTATCAATGTCTTTTTGTAAAAGTTCTTTATTAATAACTGCCTTTTCTAAGGCTTGATAAATTGCTTCAAGCTTATTAACATCACTTGGCTTTTTCATAATTGTTGGCATTAGGGCAATGTCAGCCCCCGCTTTAAGAGTTTTAATAACAGCTTGAGGCTCAGTAAAATTGTCGGCAATCGCCTTCATGTTAAGGGCATCAGTGATGATGATCCCCTTATATCCCATTTTATTTCTAACATAGTCACTAAGAATTGGCTTTGAAAGTGTTGCCGGTGTGCCCATTTGACTGCCATCTTTAGCGGTTAGTTTAGTGTTATCTAAGACTGGTACTACAATGTGGGCTGTCATTAACATATCAACATCAACCTTTGTTGCAGCAATAAATGGCTTAATATCGATATCCTCAAATTCTTTTAGACTTTTATCGACTGTCGGCAGTCCAAAGTGAGAATCAGTTTCTGTGTCACCATGACCTGGAAAGTGCTTCGCAGCAGCACCAACCTTACTAGCTTGCATACCCTTAATATATTTTACTCCCATAGCAGCAACTAAGTCAGGATCACTACCAAAAGATCTAATTCCAATTACCGGATTTTTATAATTTGAATTTACATCAACTGTTGGCGCAAAGTTAATATTAATACCCAAAACGGCTAACTCACTGCCGATTGCTTTAGCTACCTCATAAGTAGTATCTAAGTCACGACTAGCGCCTAAGGCCATGTTACCAGGCATATCAGTTCCACTTTGAAGTCTAGTCACAAGGCCACCTTCTTGATCAATTGTTATTAAAAGTGGAATTTCATTACTTACTGCTTCTTGCATTTTACTAGTTAAATTAACAATTTGTTTTGTATCAACTAAGTTTTCTCTAAATAATATCACTCCACCTAGTTTAAAGTCTGCAATAATTTTTTCTATTTCTGGATTAACTTTTGTTAGGGGCAAGACTTTATTATTAACCGTCCAATCTCTAAAGTCGGGCATCATTAGTTGCCCAAATTTTTCTCTTTGAGACATGTTGGCTATTAGCGCTTTTATTTTATTATCATAATCTTGTTTTTTTAATTGCTTATCACTCATATAGGTTCATCTCTTTCTCTATTGTTTAAATAATATTCTCCTTTAATACACTAGCTTTTATTTTTCGCTTTGTCAAAGGATAAAACCATTTTAAAACAAATAAAAACTGTACCAGCAAGTACAGTTATTATTTAAAGTCAACTTTTTTATGAAAAATATAATGAAAAAAGAAGAAAATTGCAAAGGATTATTAGTTGACTATTGTTCCTCAAGTATGTGTGGATTAAGGAAGTATTATGAGTGATCACTTATCACTTGTTCATATAATACACTGCTTTCAATACTTTGTCAAGAGTTTTTACAAAATATGTTACATTTAGTGAAACAATTTACATTATTCAATGTAACCTACCAATAATAAATATATTCAATTACTGGCGATGTGTTATAATTACTTAGAAAGTATGTGGTTAAAATGAATAATCCCTTTGAGTATAGTAATACAAACTTAAGATATCACAGTCTAAGTTATTATTTTAAACAAAAATACAACAGTAAAGTAGTTAAGATTGCCCTTGATGCTAATTTTACTTGCCCTAATCGGGATGGAAAGTGTGGCTATGGTGGTTGTACTTTTTGTAGTAGCGAAGGTAGTGGAGAGTTTGCCGGAAATAAAGAAAATGACCTATTACTCCAGTACACAAATATTAAAACAAAAATGTCAGCAAAGTGGCCTACAGCAAAGACAGTCCCTTATTTCCAAGCATACACAAGTACTTATGGTCCTTTAAGTAAGATAGTTGAAATGGTAGAACCTTTTTTGAAAATGAAAGAAGTTGTCGCAATTGATATAGCGACCCGGCCTGATTGTCTAGATGATGATGTTATTGTTTACTTACAAAGTTTAACAAAAACAAAAGATATTTGGATTGAACTGGGGCTTCAAACTATTTATGATCAAAGTGCAAAAGAATTTAACCGCGGCTATGACTATGAAGTCTTTTTAGATGCGGTTTTAAGATTATCTAAAACCGATATTAATATTTGTGTTCATTTGATCAATGGTCTTGTAAATGAAAGTGCTGCAATGATGATTAACTCAGCTAAAACGATAGGAAAACTGCCAATTCATGCCGTAAAAATCCACATGTTACACTTACTTAAAGATTCAAAGCTTGGCCAAGATTATTTAAAATCACCTTTTAATATTCTTAGTAAAGATGACTATGTTAGTATCGTAGCTAGCCAACTTGAAGTAATTCCTAAAAATATTGTAATCCAGCGTTTAACGGGTGATGCTCAAAAAGATAAGCTAATTGTTCCGAAATGGACCTTAAAGAAATTTGTTGTCTTAAATGATATTCAAAAAAAATTAGTCTTAAGAAATTCTTTTCAAGGAAAACTTGTATAAAAAAAAGACACCTATTATGGGGTGTCTTTTTTCGTATTTATATTATTAAGGGGATAAAATTTTATTAAGTCACATTAGGGATTTATTAGGGAATGACTTAATGTATAAGCCATCTCTGACTTATGTATACATATTATCAAACAATTTACGGTTAATTATGTTATTGACTACACTTAAATAACTTTTAATTTAAAATTATACCTAATAAAAAAAAGACACATGATTATGGGGTGTCTTTTTTCGTATTTATATTATTAAGGGGATAGAATTATTTTTAAGTCATATTAGGGATTATTAGGGAATGACTTAATATATAAGTCATCTCTGACTTATGTATATATATTATCAATTAATTTACGGTTAATTATGTTAATGAATACTCTAAAATAACTTTTTATTAAAACAATACCAATAAAAAAAGACACTTGATTATGGGGTGTCTTTTTTTTAGTATTTATATTATTAAGGGGATAGAATTATATTAAGTCATATTAGGGATTTATTAGGGAATGACTTAATGCATAAGCCATCTCTGACTTATGTATATATAATACCAAGCAATTTACGACTAATTATGTTACTGGCTACACTAAATGAACTTTTTTCACAATTAACCAAATTCTTTTATAATAGGATTTGCTTAAACTTTGTATTTGGATCTAATTGTCTCTAGAGTAAGCTCACTAACACCTAAGCCTGTAGTTATAAAATCCAAAACACTACTGTAATCTTTATGTATTAAATTTAATGATTTATCTAAGTATTCCTTTTTTACACCAATTAAATCTTTTAATAGGTCATCATCGATTTCATAGTCATAGTAAGTTCTTAAATCTTTTAAATTATATTTATAGTCAAGCTTTGTCATACTATTAGTTTTTAGATAATCTAAAAAAATGTCCTCATGACTAGCACC
This sequence comes from Erysipelothrix sp., assembly GCA_012512595.1. Classification (GTDB taxonomy): domain Bacteria; phylum Bacillota_I; class Bacilli_A; order Erysipelotrichales; family Erysipelotrichaceae; genus JAAZDN01. The sequence goes on along the minus strand of JAAZDW010000015.1, from coordinate 10,976 downwards.
TAAGATTTCTAAAAGTAACATTGCCGCAAAGCCTGTGCGATCTTTGCCGGCTGTACAGTGAAAATAAACACTTCCCTTTGACTTAGCTACTACTTCTAAAAAATCACGATAATTAGCTTTGGAATAATCATTTAGGACAAATTCTGTATAAAGAATTTCCATAAAACTCAAGTCATGGTCTAGTTCGTATTGTTTTAAAAATTCCATCGGATTTTTTGAGATACTCTTTTTTGGATCTAAGATGTCAAGGTTAAAATATTCAACTCCTGAAATTGTAATGTTTTTTGCACTTTCTACTTCTTCCTTACTTCTAAAGTCGATGATTGTCTTAAGATTATATTTATCTTTTAAAACTGAAATATCATGGTGATCAATTTTATCTAAAGGACCCCCACGGAGTAAGTATATTTCTTTTTCATTATCATTAACAACACTTTTAGCTTTTACTCTTCTAAAGTTTTCAATATTATCTATCATGTTTTCCTCCAATTATACAATCTATAGCATAGCATTTAAAACACTTTAATAAAAACTGTGACCAGGGCCACAGTTTTTGCTTACTTTTTAAAAATTCTGGTCTCAGTAACAATATAATCTAAGGCCACATCATTTTCATCATGTGGAATATGACGGTATTCTTGTTCATCAAAGGCTAAACCAATTGTTTTATGTTTATAATCACTTAAATAGCGATCATAGAAGCCTTTTCCATAACCAATTCGATTGTTTTGGCGATCAAAGCCAACAACTGGAACAATAATAACATCCATTTCATCTTTTAGAGTCAGATCGGTTGTAGGTGGTTGTAAAACCCCCATGTAGCCAGGTTTTAATTCTCTAATACTTTTAATTTTATAAAAAACTAACTGTTCATCTTCGATGACACTTGTACTAACACTTTCAAAGTTTTCAAAAAAGTGGTCTAAGTAATCTGTCGTATTAACTTCATCTTTTAAGCTAAGATAAATGCCAATGTTTTTATGACCTTCTAAAAGTTCTAGTAACTGTTCCATAATTTTTAAACTTTTGGCGTTTCTTCTTTTGAAAGTTATTTTGCGGCGTTTATCTAGTGTGTGTGCTCTTACTACTCTTTTATCCAATTGAACCCTCCATTTCAAGTTTCATTAATTGATTTAACTCGACTGCATATTCCATTGGAAGCTCGCGGGTAAATGGCTCAATAAAGCCCATTATAATAAGTTCTGTCGCTTGCTCTTCGTCTAAACCCCTACTCATTAAGTAAAATAGTTGTTGTTCAGAAATTTTTGATACAGACGCTTCATGTTCAATATATGAACTATTATTTTTGTTAACATTTACTGGGATTGTATCACTTTTTGATAAATGGTCTAAAAGTAGTGTGTCACATTCAATTTTTGACTTGCTACCATAGGCCTTTTCACCAATATAAATTTTACCGCGGTAATTTGCTTCGCCGCCGTTTCTTCCAATACTCTTGGATATAATTGTACTGCTCGTGTTTGGGGCTAAATGAATCATCTTGGCACCTGAGTCTTGAATTTGGTTTTTGCCAGCTACTGCTATTGCAATCGTTAAGCCTTTTGCATATTCCCCAGCTAAAACACAAGTTGGATATTTCATGTTAATTGATGACCCAATATTCCCATCTACCCACTCCATTTGACCATGGGCAAAAACCTTAGCTCTTTTTGTAACTAAGTTTAAGATATTGCCTGACCAGTTTTGAACTGTTGAATAGCGACATTTTCCGCCTTCTAAAACAACAATTTCAACCACCGCAGCATGGAGGGAATCAAGTGAGTAGATTGGGGCTGTACAGCCTTCCACATAGTGAACATCGGCTCCTTCATCAACAATAATCAAGGTTCTTTCAAACTGTCCCATTCGCTCGCTATTAATTCTAAAGTATGATTGTAGTGGTTTATCAAGTTTAACTCCTTTTGGAATATAAATAAAGGATCCACCTGACCAAACGGCACTGTTTAACGCTGAAAACTTATTGTCATTATATGGTACGACTGAATTAAAGTATTTTATAAATAATTCTGGGTGTTCACGTAAGGCAGTATCTGTATCTAAAAAGATAACACCTTTTTCTTCAACTTCTTTAAGCATACTGCTATAAACCACTTCTGAGTCATACTGCGTTGCAACACCTGCTAAAAACTTTCTTTCATCTTCTGGAATTCCAAGTTTTTCAAAGGTATCTTTAATTGTCTGGGGAACATCATCCCAACTTCTTTCAACTCGATCACTTGGTCGAACATAGTATGTATAGTCATTAAAATCAATATGACTTAAATCTGGACCCCAATCTTGCATTGGGCTGTCATTAAAATGCTTAAATGCTTTTAATCTATAATCTAACATCCACTCTGGTTCATTTTTAATCTTACTTATTTCTCTAACTGTCTCTTCACTTAAGCCTTGTTTAGTCTTAAAGACAGAAACATCCTTATCTTGAAATCCAAATTTATAATCACCTTGTGGAAGTAGTTCTTTATCGTTATTTGACATTGTCATCACTACTCTTCTCTATTAAAAATTCTGCGGCTTCCCAGCCTATGGTCGCACAATTAATTCGATTAGCTTGTTTGTTAACATTTGAAAACACGATTGCGCTTTCTAGTAAATCTTCATCATAGTCGACATCATTAATCATCTTATTATATTCATTAATTATTAACTGTGCTTGTTCTAATGTTTTATCCATTAATAATTCAGTCATTATTGAGGTTGAGGCAGTAGATATTGTACAGGCAATACCATCAAATCTGATGTCTTTGATAATATTATCCTTAACTACCATTTGAACCTTTATATCATCAATACAAGACTCACTGTCCATGTGTTTTTCTAAAAACTCACCTTTATCTAAAAGTTGGTGATTTCTAGGGTATTGGTAATGATCCATAATCATTTGTCTAACTATCATTGGATCTTTTAGCATATCTTTCATTAAATCACTCCTTTAAATAAATAATCCGACACAGTTTTCAACTGTGGTTGTTTTTAGGGCTTTTACTAAATGGTCAATATCAGCCTTGGTATTATAGAAATAAATACTTGCTCTAATTGTATCGGAAGCTTCAATAATATCTTCGATAATCTTAGAACAGTGGTGACCAGATCTTACCATCACCCCTTGGCTATCTAAATATGTCGCAGCATCTTGTGAAAAGACACCTTTAACATTAAAGGCAATAATACCACTATCTGCATGGGGATTATATACTTCAATATTATCTAATTTATTTAGCTCTTTTAACATATATTTTAATAAGTCTTGTTCATAGTCCTCGATATTTTTCATACCCAACTTATTTAAATATTCAATCGCTTTTCCAAAACCAATAATTCCTTCGATGGCCATTGTTCCAGCTTCAAATTTATGAGGTGGTTTACGGTAGGAAACATTACCACAAATATCATAACGTGAATTGCTTCCGCCACCTTCATAAAAGGTTTCCATTGATTCTAAAATTTCATACTTACCATATAAAACTCCAACCCCAGTTGGCCCTAACATCTTATGGGCTGAAAAGGCTAAAAAGTCGACATCTAAGTCTTTTACATCAGTTACAAAATGTGGTACTGATTGAGCACCATCGACAGAAACAATTGCCTGATACCCGTGGGCTATTTTAGTAATTTCTTTAATTGGAATAATATTACCTAAAACATTTGTAACATGGGCAATCGCTACGACTTTTACCTTGTTGTGCATAGCTTTTTTAAAGTTTGTAACACTCAAACTTCCTTCATCGTCCAAGTCTACATACTCAACAATCGCCCCCGTCATTTTCGCAACTTTAAACCATGGTAAAATATTACTTGCGTGTTCACCCTTAGTCATCAAAATAACATCGCCAGTTTTTAAGTGTTGGCGGCCATAAGCATTGGCGACTAAGTTTAAACTTTCACTGGCACCTGAGGTAAAAATTACTTCTTTGGGATTTGCATTGATAAAATCTGCGACCAAAGATCTTGTGTTTTCTACTTGTTGTTCTGTATGATAGGCCATCATATAATCTCCACGGCCAATATTAACACTTGTATGCGTATAGTAGTGAACAACACCATCAATAACACTCTGTGGTTTAAAAGTAGTTGCCGCGTTATCTAAAAAGACTTTTGGACTGTTTTTAAACATTGGAAAGTCTTCGCGTATTTTTGCTACTTCTTTGTCTGAGAACATATTTCACTCACCTTACTATTAATTAGTTCTTCAACATGAAGACTTAAGGTTTCATCTGTAATTGCGCGCGCAATTGGCATTAAATAGCCACTCATTAAAAGTGCCATTGACTCCATTTCCGAGAGTCCTCTTGATTGCATATAATATAATTGCATTTCATCAATTTGACCAACGGTTGCGGCATGACTTGCTTCAACATCATTTTCATCAATTAATAGTTGGGGCAAGACGGTTGCACTTTGATTATCACTAATTGTTAAAATTCTTGAATCTTGGTGAGCTTTAGAGCCGGTTGCACCTTTAACAATACTACCAACTACATCTAAAAAGTAATTTCCACCTTCACTAACAATTCCATAATTATTTAAGTTTGAGGTTGTACTACCTTCTAAGTGATTAGCAATAAAAGTTTGGTGTTTTTTTGAGTCGGTTACTGAAGCACCATCAACTAAAAGCTCACTACCTTGATAAAGGTTGCATTCCATGTGACGGTTAATATTGCCACTTGATAGCTCTCCATAAATTATATTTAAAAAGGCATCACGGTTTACTTCGTAATTTTCCTTAATGGTGATATCACTATCTTCTTCACTCCAAAAAATAATTCTAGCTCTAACATTATCTAAAACACTAACATTTATTGAGAGTTGGTTAATACTATGTAAATTAAAAAATAAGATTGAATCTGAGTCAAAACTAATGTTATAACTGCTATCTTCATTAATATCAATTGTATTAGATTTAAGTGTTGATGTAACAATTTGCTGATTAAGCATTGTTTTTCACCGTACTATGGGCACAGTTTTCTAAAACAATTACTTCACGTTCAGCTTTTTCTTCCATTAGTTCAATTTCTAATTCTTTGGCCAATATTTCATAGCCTTCACTATCAATTCGATCAGCTAATGTTTTATCCCCTGAAAGGACAATTTTTCCATTCATTAAAATATGTACATCAGTTGGTAAAATTAAGTCATAAAAACGACCATAGTGAGATATTATTAATAGTCCAAGTTGTGTTTCTTCTTTCGCTTTTAAAATTGACTGGCTAACGATTCTTAAAGCATCAATATCTAGTCCCGAATCTATTTCATCTAAAAGTGCAAATTTAGGTTCTAGTAAACGCATTTGCATTATTTCATTACGCTTTTTTTCGCCACCGGAAAAACCTTCATTAAGATAACGGTGAGCTAAGTCATCAGTCATCTCTAATTCCTTTGTATACTTATCCATTGTTTTAATAAAGCTAAATAAATCAATCGGTTTTTCACGATGGGCATTTATTGTCGCCTTTAAAAAATCAGAATTCAAAACGCCTGGTACTTCAAGGGGATATTGCATCCCTAAAAACAGTCCTGCTTTTGATCTTTCTGCGGTTGTCATATCTAACACATTTTTATCATCTATGTGAATGCTTCCTTGAGTTATTATAAATTTTGGATGTCCCATGATTGCTGATAGCAATGTTGACTTACCATGACCATTTGGTCCCATTAGAGCGTGTATTTCATTTTCCGAAACTGTTAAGTCGACACCCTTTAAGATTTCTTTACCATCAACTTCTACATGTAAATCCTTTATTATTAACCTTGACATAATATCAAAACCTTTCATTCTTTCGCAAAATTAATTATAACATAATCCCACAATAACTAAACTAAAACTATCTTTAAGACCATAAATCTGCCTCTTTTTTGTAATATTAATATAATTGCTATTAAGTGGTAAGTATTCTATAATTACTTATTGTGCTTACTTGCTTTGAATAATTGATTTAAAAGCTGTAATAGAATATAATAAGTAAGCATTCTTAGGAGGAAATTATGAGCGAAATTATAAAGAAAAATTGGTTTGTCGGCTTAGTAGGGCTATTTTTATTTGCAGGTGTCATCTACTTTGCGACAGATGCGATAAAAACAGATGTAAAAGCATTACAAACAGAAGATGGTAAAGATGTGGTATTTTCATATGCAGATCAAAACTATACAGCTGATGACATGTATGACGAGGTTTATCAAACTTTAGATATTGGTGTTATAATCCCTGTTTTGGAACTTGAAGTTTATCGTGATGCAATGGAGGTCACTGATGCAATTAAAAGTGACGTTGATTTAAACTCTCAAAATATTGTTACAAGTCTTAAAAATGAATACGGAGAACAATGGGAATTTGCCCTTGACCGTTTACTTGTTCAATCAGGTTATGTCACAAAATCGGGAACTGCCGGTTTAAAAGACTATTTAACAATTATGGAAGTTAGAAACTTTATTGAAAAAGAATATGTAAAAAATAATCCAAATTCATACAAGGCGTATATGGAAGAAAATAAACCCCGCTTAATTAGTCACATTTTAGTTAAGATGGTTGATAAAGACAATCCTACTGCAGCTGAAAATGAAAAACTTGAAAAAGTAAAAGAAGCTTTAGCAAAACCTGGAGCAGTCTTTGCAACAGTTGCCGCTGAATTTTCTGATGATGGATCAGCTGAAAATGGCGGATCACTAGGGTTAAATAATGTAGAATCAGTTAAAAAGTTTGTTCCAGAATTTCAAGAACAAGTTTATACTGTTGATGCTGGAGAAACAACTGAATGGTTTAAAACAGATTATGGCTATCATATAATTAGAGTTGACGCCACTGATCTTGAAGGATTTGAAAAACTTAATAACTTTGATTTTTATAATTTAGTTTTTGATGCTAATCCAGAAATGCTTTTAGATATCACTTGGGAACAAATTCAAAAACAAGATATCAAATTTGGAGATAACCAAGAATTAAATGACGCTATTATAAAACACTATACAATTAAGGAGGAAAACTAATGAGAAAAGCTCTTAAAGGATTATTAATAATTGCCCTATCGCTAGTCTTACTTACTGGTTGTAGTAAAACTGTTAATACTCAAGTAAGCAATGGTGAACAAGTTATTATGGATATTAAAGGTAACGAAATTACTAAGGCTGAGATTTACAAATATTTAAAACTAAGATTTGGACCAAACTTAATCACGACTAATCTAATTGACATGCAGTTAGAACAACACGTTACCCTTGATGCCCAAGATGAAAAAGAGGGTCAAAGACTTTTAGAAGAAACTAAAGAATTATTAAAAGAAGATTTTGAACAAATTATTGTTGCATCAGGATATAAAGATGTTGATGATTATTATAACCGTGTAATATTAAGTAAGCTTAAAAATGAAAAACTATTTGATACTTATTTAAGCGAAAACTTAAAAGAAATTACCGATGGCTTAAGTAGTGCTAAAGTTAAAAAAATCAAAACAAACTCTAAACCACAGGCAGAACAAGCCTTAGCTGAGTTAAAGGAAAAAGAAAGTGTCACTGCCGAAGACTTTGTCTCAATGGCAAACACTTATTCAAATGAAGAAATTAAAGGCGAAACAAAAGTTGAACACGTTTATGAAGAACGTGCTGAACTAAAGTTTTTAAATGAAAAACTTGTCAATGCTAAACCTGGCTTAGTTGACGAAGTAATTATGGATGGCGATGCCTTCTATGTTATCTTTTTTGAAGAAATGGACTTAGAGGCAGATAAAGATGTAATCATTGCATCGATTAAGGAAAACCAAAGCGTTAACCCAATTGTTAGCCAGTCAATGTTTGCCCACTACAGTAGTCTTGGAAACTTTACAATTCATGACACTGACTTATATGATTTATTTAAAGAAAGCAATCCATTTTTAGTTAAGTAATAATTAAAAAAATAATAATTGAAAGTTCCTATTTGGTAATTGGGAACTTTTTTTATATAATAAAAGTAGGAGCGTGAAATATATGTGTATATTTTGTAAAATAATTAATAAAGAATTAGATTCCGAAACTGTTTATGAAGACAAAGATGTCATTGCAATCATGGATTTAAATCCGCTAACTAAAGGTCATACCTTAGTTATACCAAAGGTTCACTATAAAAATATTTTAGATACACCACCTGAAGTATTAAAAAAAGTCATGGTAGTTGCGCAAAAATTAGCAATCCAATATATGGATACTTTAAAGATGGAAGGCTTTAACCTTGTTGTAAATAACAATAGTGTCGCCCAACAAGCCGTCGATCACTTACATGTTCATATTATTCCAAGATATAACAAAGATGAAATAAATTATCTTTCAAAAGCTAAATAATACCACTTAATTAGCATTTACTACCACTTAAGTCTAATCACTTTAAATAAGGTTTTTTTGATATATAATACAAATGTATAGGAGGAATAGAATGAAGTTTACATTATTGCAAGACGATGATTTAGAAGTTGATGAAATAATAATTAAACATAATGCAAATTCAAAAACTATTTCTGACTTATATAATTACTTGTTGAATCAAAGCAAGGCGAGTTCTTCATTAGAATTATACAAAGATGATCAACAGTTTTATTTGAGTATTGATGATTTAGTCTTTTTTGAGACTGATGATAATGTCATTTACGCGCATACTATTGATCAAGCTTATCAAACTAAGTATAAACTCTATGAATTAGAAGAATTGCTGCCAGATAGTTTTGTCAGAATATCAAAGTCAGCTATCTGCAACGTCAGTTATATTTATTCAATTAATCGAAACTTAACTTCGCTAAGATTAATAAAGTTTAAAAACACCAATAAAGAAGTTTATGTTTCAAGAATGTATTATCCTAGTTTAAAGTCACAATTAGAAAAGAGGTTATATAATGAATTACAGAAAAAATAATAATAAAGTCTTGTACGGAATCTTATTGATTACGATTGCGATCTTGATGTTTTTATCATCATTTGAGCTACTTCCACCAGGTATAATCACGCAAGCGATAAGTTACACCCTAATTATCTTTGGTCTCTACAGTTTGCTTAAAAGAGACTTTTACAAGGGCTTGTTTGCGATTGCCTTTGGGTTTAAGTTTAGTCCAATCATCTTAATCCAATACTTAGACTTTAATAAGATTGGCTGGTTTACTTTAATCTTTATCACCTTTTTATTAGCAACCGGATTAGAAACACTATTTGGAAAAAAGTTTGCATGGAGAAAAAAGTACAAAGACGGAAGATTTGTCGGAGCTGAATTTTCAAATAAAGCTAGCAATCAAGATGACCTGGCTGGCGAGTATGTTATGGCTAGTGTAAATATGGGTGAATCATCACGCTATATAAGTACGACAAATTTAAAAGAGGCCGATTTAAAATGTAATTTAGGTTCACTGAGTGCCTACTTTATTGGCAGCCAGATTCAAAATGATATAAACATTAATGTTGACTGTCGCTTTGGAAACATTGATCTATACTTACCAAGAGATTGGCACATTCAAGATAATATTGGTGTTTCCTTAGGCAATGTTGACATTAAACAAAATCGCCCTAAAAGTGATTATACTGTCTACTTAAATGGCAGTGTCAACTTAGGTAATATTGATGTCTACTTTAATTAGCTAAAAGCCCTTAATTGGGCTTTTTTTATAGACTATTAAATTTGAACATGTTAAAATAAATAAGTCTTACATAAAGGGGATAACTTATGAAAAAAACCAAAGAAAGTTCTTGGCTATGGTATTCAATAGTTTTATCTTTAGCCGTTTTAGCTTTTATCATTTTTAAAGAAGTATTATTTTTAATGTTTGGCGCTTTAGCAGCTGTGCTTATATTAGTATTCACTAAATAAAACTAATATTTAAAGGAGAATATTTTGAAAAAACTAATGACAAAACTTATTTTAATCCTTGTACTTACAACTTTTATGGTTGGATGTAGTCAGGATAAAACAGTTTCAATTAAAAGAGAAACAAACATTAATAAGGTTTTAAAAACTGATTATTTTGAAAATAAAACAAAAGAAGAATTAAACAACAATCTTTATATGATCACTACTAATAAGAAACAATATATAGTTTTTTATAGGATGAATATTGATCCGGATACAGTTATATTAACTATAAAAGACTTAGATATTGAAATTAGCACTACCTCAAGTTTAATTTATGATGATATTTTAATTTATGAAATAGTAAACTATCGACAGATTAAAGATGACTCAACACTAAATGTCTTAATCGACGGTGTGAGTATAAGCTTTGATACTATAATTATTTAGTTACTTTAACAAAAACAAGGTTTTAAGCTTTAAAGCTAAACCTTGTTTTTTTGTTTACTAATTATTTTCAATTTGCTTATTGCTAATTAAATAGCCAATTAGAAAGAATAAGCCACTTATGATATACATTAGCCAAAGATTATCAATTAGTGTAACTAATACTAAACCCAAACTTGGAATTGCAATCCTTAGCTTGCCCAATACTTCATTTCTGAGTAAGACTTCTTCATCTTCAAAAATGGCTGCTGAACTTTTTACTTTAAAACTTGTTTGAGTATTATTTACATCTTCAATAACATCAACAATCTTAATGCTATCTTGACTATTTTTAAAAGCTATTTTATCGTTTATGATAACTTCTTCTTGCTTCGCTAATTTTCTTATAATAACCAAAGAATTACTTTCAATAAGAGGTTCAATATTTGATTCACTGTAATTATATACAAAGTAATTAAAAAGTTTAAAGTTTGGATTTACTTTTTTTACGGTGAGAAAAAGCGATAAACTTAAGGCTATCACTCCCAAAAAGATTAGAACATTAACGACAAAACCATTTTTACTCTTTGGTTTGTCTTCTTCATCTTTTTCTTCACTTTTATCAAAAACAGCAAGCGTGTCAGTTTCTGACACTTTTTCATCATCTTCGATATTTACTTTTGAGTCTATATCTTTTAAGTTGTTTTGAATATTAACAACGTCTGCCATCGTTAAT
>JAAZDW010000014.1 GCA_012512595.1 Erysipelothrix sp. | reverse complement strand
TCTGACGATTGGTCCTGCAATCAACTGTGGAAATAGTGTTACATAGGTCGCAAATGAAAGAAGGCTATTTTGAACTTTGGTATCATTTCGATAAACATCAATTGTATAAGACATTGTTTGGAAGGTATAAAAAGATATTCCAATTGGAAGGGTTATCTTTAATAAAGATATATTTAGATTTAATAAATTATTTAAATTATTTATAAAGAAATTTGAATATTTGAAAAAGCCTAACATGCCTAAATTTATTGAGATTGAAACTATTAACCAAAACTTTGCCTTAGAAAGGTTATCACTTTGCTTATATTTAAAAATCAGCTTGCCACAAGTAAAGTCCAAAACAGAAGAGAACAACATAATCCAAATATACTTAGGCTCGCCCCAAGAATAAAAGAACAAGCTCGATAAAAAAAGCACTAGATTTCTAAACTTCTTGGGAGCTAGAAAATATAGTGTTAAGACAATTGGTAAATAATAAAATAGAAAGAGAATACTGCTAAATACCATAAAACTCCTTATATAAAATTAAGGTTTGATGTATACCAAGCCTTACTAAATTCTACTTAAAAAAATTGCCAATTACTTCCTTGATTTCTGCTACTTCATTTTTTGCAAATTCCAATTGTTGTTCTTCACTAACTCCATCACGTTGATCAAAACCACCTAGCATAATAAAAAACACATAGTCTCCATGACGAACAACTTCTGAGGCGTTTACTTTCGCTATATTACCAGGATATTGCATTGAACTTTCCACTAAAAAGTTTCTATATTCATTTAATATTTTTTCGACATCGTTAGCTTTATCAGTTTTAGCTTTAACACTAATAAAAGTATCGACATGAGTACTCATCATTGGTTGTTTTGCAATAACGTCTTCAATATCAGCCATATTAAGCCCTATAACTTCTTCTAACTGTGTTTGGTCAATATCCATACTAGCAACATAGTCATCTTGTAAGTGGGCCTCTACTACCTGTTGGACATCGCTCAGAGCTACTTTGTTGTTGGCTCCTTGTGGATTAGACTCATTTTTACAACCAACTAACATAATTAAGGCAATTAAAATAATTCCTATTTTCTTCATTTTTTCTCCTTTTAACTCTAACATCAAAGGGTAGAGTTTCTACATAGACATCATAGTCTCACTTAAAACTTAAGTCAACGCAAATTTCATTGATAAAGATTTGAAGGCTATGCCTAATTGTGTTTTCTATTTAAACATAATATAGTATAGCACAGATGAATTTGTTTTCAACTAAAAAAAAGACACTCTCTATGAATGTCTTTATTTACCCTTGAAGCTTAATATAATGGCCATTTACTTAATAAATAATTTTTTATATAGAAAGATTAATAAGCTTATTCTTCATTAAGAACTAAACTAATACTCATACTACCCTCTGAATAAGTTAGATGCATTGTTTGTTCTTTATCATTAATTCCCATATAACTAAAATAACCTTCAGAATTAACTTGATATGGTTCTAGTGGGAATTGATCTTTTATCAAATCTAAATAATCTGAAAAATCAGCACTTAAGACTTCATCAAATGACATCATTAACATGTTTGGCATTTCTACAACTGAAATTATTGTGCCCTTTTCAAACTTTGGTATAACCTTTGCAATTTCGGCTTCTGGCCACTCTGTTCCACCAAACGTATACTTTTCTCCTTCATCCCCTTCTATAGTCACCTTATCTTTATCAATCCCAACTTTTTTAACTCCATCAGTTTGTTCAATAACCTTTTCTACAACTTTCTCGCTGATTTTATCTTTTACACCACAACCAGAAATTGACATTACTATTAAAAGTGAAAACAAAGCTATTCTTTTCTTGTACATAAAAACACCTCCCGTGTTTGTTTTTTAACAATGTATCATAAACAGTCTCTAAAAAATCCTAGAGAGTTTTTAACAATGTTATAATTTGCATGTAAATATATTGTTATGTAAATTATACCAAACTAGTGAAATTTTCACAATTGATATACCCTAATTTCTAGTTAACTTTTATTACTATCTGATTTTATTCAATAAAGATAAAACTAAAACAAAGGATTAATATTAATGGTTAAAGGTATGATTTAAAAATCTTTCACAAAACAAAAGAGCCAAGTTAGCATTTCTTGTAACTTGGCTCTTTATTTCATTATTTTATCACAAGTTAATTTTTATAAATCTTCCTTGCTTAAATCAAAGACTCGATATTGGCGAAAGTCACCCTTAACATTGATATGGTTTACGCTAACAAAGTCATTAACGTCGATAGTTGAGTAATAGCGCTCATTGGTAAATATTAAATGATTATGATCACTATGAGCTCTAAAACTAAGACTACCTGTGGAAATAAAATACGTATAATCAAACTTTTGCATAAAAGGCGTGTGTGTATGTCCATTTAAGACTAATTTAACTTTCTTGTTTTTTAGTGTCTCTACTAGGTTTTCGCTAATATCAACACTTTTTGTTTCATGTTGATAATCTAGTAAGTGATGATGAGTCAATATAATAACTTCTTTTTCACTGTTTGCTATTTCATTAATTAACCACTGACTATCTTCGATACTTATATATCCTTCATTTACACCATGCAAAGATGAATCAAAACAAATAAATTTGTAATCTTTAAACTCAGCAGTGTGGTGATATTTACCCTTTTCTTTTAAGTCTGTAAACACTTGATAAAAGTTTTCCTTTATATCATGGTTACCAAGGGTAATTAAATATGGTTTATGATTGTATTTATCAATTGTATCTTTGATGCTCTGATAATCTTTTACCATTCCATCTTCGCTCAAATCTCCACCGATTAATAATATATCATAATCATTATTCTTTAAAATATCTTTTAATGTCAACAAGGAATTATCGATATTATTGAAAATCGACTTATAACCTTCTATAGTCTTTGGATACTTATCTAAATAATGAAAGTCGGAGACAAATAATATTCTCATAGACCCTCACTCAATTTTTTAATTTTTTTCTTTTGCGCTGACCTTTTTTGAATTGTAAAAATGATTAAAGCAATTATTGTCGCAAAGTAAGGAATAGACTGCGTTATCTGCGATTTAAGTGCTGTACTTTGAAGTACACTACCTAAAGATTGGCTAAATCCAAAAAAGACGGTAGAGACTAATACTCCTAGTGGATGTGATTGACCAATGCTGTTTGCCGCTAAGGCGATATAGCCTTTACCTGAGGTTATGTTTTGAATAAACAGAGTTACTGTTCCCATTGATAATAATGCGCCCGCTAATCCGCTTAAAATACCTGATAAAGCAACAACCCAAAACTTATAGACATCGGTTTTAGTTCCTAAACTTCGAGCTGCCTCTTCATTAATACCAATAGCTCTTACTCGATAACCTAAAACTGTTTTATACAAAAATATATAAATTGCCACAGCCATAAAAACTGCAAAATAATCAATTATAGTTAAATTTCTTAAAACATCTCCAATAAATGGAATATCTTTTATAATTGGTAAATTAACTCTTGGTAAGCGTTTTAAAGATGGATCGGTAAATACTCCTCTTGTATTAAAAATTGCATACATTAGATAAATAGTTAATCCATTCATCATAGTATTAGTTGCCAAACCTACAACAACAGCATTTGCTTTAAATTTAATGATAAATATTGCTACAATTGCGCTAACTATAAAACCACTAAATGCTGCTCCTAAAATTGCCAGAAAAATATTATTTGTAAAATAGTTAACAACAATCCCAAAGAAAGCTCCCGCCATCATCACGCCTTCCATCGAAATATTGACAATTTTAACCTTGTTAGACAATGCTGCGGCTAAGGCAGCGAACAAAAGAGGTGTCGTCATTCTTAAAGTACTATTTAAAACTTGTGTAAGATACGCTAGATCAAAGTTCATCAGTAACCTCCTTATGCTTAAATCTGTCTAAAAACTTAAATCTTTCAAAAAATCTGTATTTATAAATAATTGTCGAAGTTATAAATAGTGTAATGACACCTTCAATAATTTGAGTCACTTCAGTTGCAACTCCTAAACTTCTTTCAATTAAACTTCCACCTGTCGTTAAACCGGCTAAAAATATTGAACTAAAAATACTGCCTAAAGGATTATTATATGACATCAGTGAGGCTATAATTCCTGTCCACGCATAGCCTGGAGAAGATATCATCGCATCTACATATCTTAATCTAGTGCCCAATACCTCGCTTGCTCCACCGAGTCCCGCAATTGCACCACTAAGCAAAAGTGTCGCTATCATCATTTTTTTACTATCAATACCACCATATATTGCAAAGCGAGGGTTTAGTCCATTCATTCTTGCGTTGTAGCCAACCGAAGTTTTTCTTTGGATGAAAAAGACTATCAATGCAACTACAATCGCAATAATAAAGCCTGTATGTAAAGCATAACGGCTAAAAATCTTTGGTAGAAAACCTTTTGTAATTAATTGTGTTTGAATTGCGGAAGCATCTACTCCTAAAGGGTCACTATATACATACATCGTAAGATAAGATGCAATATTTTCAGCAATATAATTACTCATCAAAGTAACGATTAATAAGGACACTTCAAATCTTTGGGTAATGTAGGCTGTGATAAATGAATAAATCATGCCAACCAACATAGCCACAAGTATTGAAACAATTAAAACAAGCCATCCAGGTCCAGGCATTGTCACTGCAACAATACCAGCAGCTAGACCACCTAAAACCATTTGACCTGCAGCACCCATACTAGAGTAGCCACTACCCCATGCAATTGAGGCAGCTACAGCTGCAAAGATAACTGGTGTAGCACGAGTCAGTGTTGTAACAAAGAAATATAATGACCCATAGCCACAATCATAACTATTAATAATAAAAAAATTGCCTTTATTGGAGTTTGCACCCATTATATACCTAATTGGGAACAACCTGATAACATTATTAACTTTGCTTTTAATGATGCATACAACACCTTAAAGGCGCAAGTTAATAAAATTATAGGAACGGTTGATTATATAGTTGGTGTTTATCATGGAGGCTTGGAAAAAGATCCTATCACAAAAGAAGTAACAGAAAGATTAACAGGTGAAAACCAAGCTTATAAAATGTGCGATATCAAGGGCCTAGATATTTTAATAACCGGCCACCAACACCGATCGCTAATTGAAAAAATTAATGGTGTTCTAGTAACACAGTCGACTTTTAAAGCTAAAGAGTTTGTGGAAATTGAAATAAACTTAAAAACAAACAATATTAATGCCAAAATAATTTCCTCAAAAAACTTAAAAGAAGACAAAAAAATTATTGATAGTCTAAAAGACCTACAAGAAAAAACCCAAATTTGGCTAGACCAGCCAGTTGGTAAAATAATAGATTATGACTTAAAAATTGAGGATGAATTTCAGGCACGTTTAAATAAACACCCGATCATTTCATTTTTAAACCAAGTTCAACTAGAGGTTAGTGGTGCTGATATTTCTGCAACATCACTATTCAACAACACTACTGGATTTAATCAAGAAATTACAATGCGGGATTTAGTTAATACCTATATATTTCCTAATACTTTAGTTGTTAAGGAAATTAGTGGCAAAGCTTTGAAAGCAGCCCTTGAAGTTTCAGTTAGTTATTTTGACTTAGACAAAGACAATCAAATCAAAGTATCTAAGTCTTTTGTTAAACCAAAACCACAGCACTATAATTATGATATGTATGATGGTATTGAATATACAGCAAAAATATCAAATCCTGTTGGACAAAGAATTATAAGCCTTACATTTAAAGGTCGACAAGTAAAAGATGATGATATTTATACACTTGTTGTAAATAATTATCGAGCTGTAGGCGCTGGCAATTATGACATGATTAGTGATGCCAAGCTTGTCAAAGAGATCAATGTTGAAATAACAGAAATACTAAGAAAATATTTAAGTGAAAATTCACCAGTAAAAATACAGCATAAAAATAATATCATAATAATTCCATGATTTAAAGCAAGAATGAATTTTATCTTTAATATCGGTGTTTTTAGCTATTAACATTTTTATGCAGCTTTTAAACTTTTTCCTAAATTTTTTGCCTTTTCTAAACCTTCACTGTCTGGAGCTAAATGAATAATTAAGCCTTCGTTTACAAGATTAGCGCCTACTGCCATAACTTCATTCTCCCAAGCATCCATCCATTCACCACTACCCCAGTCATATGAGCCAAACAAGACAACGTCTTTTCCTTTAAGTTTACCTTTAACTTTTTCAAACATTGGTAAAAATTCACTATCTTCTAACTCTTCAGCTCCCATTGAAGGACAACCAAAGGCAATTTTATTGAATCTTTCTATAGCCTCATCATTAAATTCTGATGCTTGAAATAACTCTCCATCAACACCAATACCTTCTAATACCGCCTGTGCAAGCATTTCAGTATTGCCTGTCCCAGACCAATAGACTACCGCAATTTTATTCATATGCTTACTCCTCTCTTTGAATGATACAAAGTAAGTTATCGCTAACTTTCAAATAAATTATACTGTTAAAATTTACTCTATTCAATTTTAAGTATCAAACTTATTAAAAGGTTATCTTTGGTAAATAGTCGTAATTTCTTGTAACTTAAAAGCTAGGTCATCTGATAAATCTTCTGCCTTAATTCTAAATTGCCAGTTGCCACCAATTTGTGATGGTGTGTTCATTCTAGCAGAATTAGATAAACCTAAAATATCTTGGATTGGTGCAATTGCTAAATTCGCAACACTAGACCAGGCTCCTTTAACGACTTGAAAACTAAAGTCTTCATCTTTTATAACATTAAAATATTTCTTCGCAAATTGTTTATGCTTTATATCTGTTTCTTCAAGCCAACCCATCAATGGTTGATTATCATGAGTTGTAGTATAGACAACCATATTATTATAAAAATTGTGCAAAAGGTGTTCACTGTCTTCATAAGCATTTAAGCCAAAAACAATAACTTTCATATTTGGAAAGCCTGTCTCTTTTACTAAACTAATTACATCTTCAGTAATATAGCCTAAGTCTTCAACAATTATATCTAAATCTCCAAGTTTCTTTTTTATTGTTTCAAAGAGTTTAATCCCTGGACCCTCACTCCACACGTGCTCCAAGGCATTTTCTTTACCAAAATCAATTTCACAGTAAGAGGCAAAACCTCTAAAATGATCGATTCTTAGAGTATCATATAATTTAAAGCTATGATCAAATCTATCTATCCACCAATTAAATTCTTGAGCATGCATTTTATCCCAGTTATAAATTGGGTTGCCCCAAAGTTGTCCTAAACTTGAAAACGCATCTGGTGGACAACCGGCTACTGTAATCGGATTGAAATCCTTGTCCAAGTTGTACAATTCTGGTTGACTCCATACATCAGCACTATCGACCGAAACATAGATTGGTAAATCACCGATAATTTTTACTTGATGCTGGTTAGCGTATTTTTTTAAACTTTGCCACTGTTTTGAAAATAAATATTGCGTAAAAACCCAAAAGAAAATTTCCTCTTGGTTATTTTCTTCAAATTTTAAAACTGTATCAGAATTATATAGTTGATATTGGTGGTCCCACTCTAACCAAGAAACATCATTAAAAGATTTCTTTATGGTCATAAATAAGGCAAAGTCTCTAAGCCACATAAAATTTTCTTTGTAAAATATATTTAACTCTTTGTTTAAAGTAAATTTAGCTTTCTGATAAGCTATGTTTAAAAGATTCATTTTATTAATGTAAAGTAAGTTATAGTCAACACTGTTTAAATCTTTGCCAAATGAAACTTTATCTAAATCTTCACTACTTAAGTATTCTAAGTCTAATAATTGATCAAAATCAATAAAGTATGGATTTCCAGCAAAGGCTGAAAATGACTGGTATGGCGAATCACCATAAGATGTAATACCCAAGGGTAAAATCTGCCAATTCTTTTGTTTAGATTTAGCTAAAAAATCTATAAATCGATATGCCGACTGCCCGAAATCTCCGATACCATACTTTCCAGGTAATGATGAAATGTGCAAAAGAATTCCACTTGATCTCTTTCTCATATTAAAACCTCCAATAATTTCATAATCTTTTACATTATAACATCTTAATTTGAATATGCTATTTGATGTCTTTAAAGTTAAATAAATAACTTGATTAAAACCATCAATAATGCTCAATATACATTTAGATATAGTATAATAACAATACTGTAACAAAGATATTATTCAGGAGGAAGCATAATGTATAAGGAGTTTTTCAAAATGATTAAAAGAAATAAGGCAAATAATACAATTGTGATTGATGGGGTTGTTGGGGTTGGAAAGACAACGCTTATGGACTTATTAAGTGAAGAGTTGGGCTATGATAAATTTTTAGAACCCGTAGTTGATAATCCAATCTTAGACAAGTTTTATCATGACCGCAAAAGGTATGCTTTTACACTTCAAATCTTCTTTTTAAATAGAAGATTTAAAATGTTGAAAGAAGCTGCCCAAATTAAACAACAAACATTAATGGATCGAAGTATTTATGGCGATGTCATTTTTGCAAAACTATTAAATTATAATCAAGAAATGGATGATCCAGAATTTGATATTTATATGGAATTATTGGCAAACATGCTTGACCACATTGAACCGCCAAAACTAATGATTTATTTAAAAATAGACACCGATCGCGCTATTGAACGAATAAAAGCACGCGGACGCGACTTTGAACAAGTTGTTGAAAGAGAATATTGGCAAAATCTAAATAAAGAATATAATGAGTATTTTAGTGAATATAATCTTTCACCCCTCCTTGTTATTGATGCTGCCAAATATGATTTAGTCAGTAACGAATCTGATAAAAAAGCTGTTGTTGAATTAATAAAGGCAGAATTAAATAAGATTAATCAAAGTAAAAAGTAGCCTTGGCTACTTTTTTAAATATACTTGAGACTATATTCAATTAGATTTAAACATAATTTTAATGTAGACTTGTCCTTATCGTCCAATAAGGGATTATATTCTACAAAGTCCATTGATTTTACTAATCCTGTTTCTAGAAAACTTTTAAGAATATACTTTATTTCTTGCATATAGAAACCATCATATAAGGGATATCCAGTTGCGACAACTAAACTCTTATCCATAACGTCAATATCAAAGCTTAAATGCACTCCATCATAATTGTTTTCCTTAAGTTTTTCGAGGATTTCCTTAACACAAACTTCTAAACCTTCTGCTTTAATTCTCGACATTTGATACCAATCTAATTCAATCTTTTTAGCAAGTAGATATTCTGGCTCATCAATATCATGACCACCAATATGAAATAAGTCTTTCGCCTTAAGTTTGGCTCCTTGATAAAACACATCTTTTAATGGAGCATCTTTTAAACCGAGAACACTTGCCAAAGGCATGCCATGAATATTATGTGAAGTAGAAGTTTTAATTGTGTTGAAGTCACCGTGGGCATCAATGTAAATAACTGCAAACTTTTTAAAATACTTACTGGCTCCGGCAATGCTTCCAATGGCCAAACTATGGTCACCTCCGATAATATACGAGAAATTATTTTCTTTTAAATTTTGATAGACGACGCTGGCGAGTTTTTCATTGACATCTTTAACTATTTCTAAACACTTAAGTTGGGGATGGTCTTTATACTCGTCATTGGCTCGAGCAGATTTCACTTCAATATTAATTATTTTATTTATTTTGTGCTTAGATTCTAATGCTAGGGCATTTAGACCATTATCTATTAACTGCTTAAAAGCTAAATCTGTCCCTTCTCGACCGCTACCATATTTTATTGGTACATTTATAAAAGTTATTCCCATCTTTAAGCATCCTTGTTGTCTATAATTTAGTTATATATGTAAAAAAACTTTATAATTTAAAATTATAAAGTTTCATTGAATTTGTTTATTGTTATTTCCCAAATTGCTACTGCTCTTCTGGTAGTTATAATACCATATTTATTCCATCTTGAAGTTTCTTTTTTAATAAATCCATTCATCCCGAGCACTTTTTTCAAAGTTATATCTTCAACTTCTCTTTTTATTTGATAACTAAGATGTTTTTTGATAT
>JAAZDW010000013.1 GCA_012512595.1 Erysipelothrix sp. | reverse complement strand
CTTGATTTTCCCAACCAATATTTTAAATTTGGCGGAGGAACTGGGATTTGAACCCAGGCGCCGCTTTCACGACCTACCGGTTTTCAAGACCGGACCCTTCAGCCACTTGGGTATTCCTCCATATGGATTTTAAAACTGGTGGACCCTGTAGGACTCGAACCTACGACCGACCGGTTATGAGCCGGTGGCTCTAACCAACTGAGCTAAGGGTCCCATTGGTATCGAGGGAGGGATTCGAACCCCCGACTTTCCGGGTATGAACCGAACGCTCTAGCCAACTGAGCTACCTCGACATTATGATTTAAATATAATTCATTAAATAAATGGTCGGGATGACAGGATTCGAACCTGCGACCTCTTGGTCCCAAACCAAGCGCACTACCAAGCTGTGCTACATCCCGATGTATATATTTGCATTTATTTAATGGCGCGCCCAGAAGGACTTGAACCCTCAACCTCTTGATTCGTAGTCAAGCACTCTATCCAGTTGAGCTATGGGCGCGTGTCCGACACCGACTGATTTCGGCGCTCTATTATAATAGCAAACATTTTATGAAAATGCAACACATAATTGCATTTTCATACACTTTACTTACTTATTCGCTAATAGCCTCTTTTTTAACTCTAATTAAGCTATAAGAAAAGATGCTTGCGGCGATAAAAATAATAATTGAAATAATAAATGGTAATTTTTTACCAATTGCATAAGCAGAACCGGCAACTAAAGCACCAAGGATCATACCTAATGATTTTAAGGAGTTAAAAGTTCCAACCGCAGCTGCTTGATCTTTTGCAGTACTAGTTACTAAATTTTGAATTACCGGTGTATAAGCTGCATGGATGGCAAAATATAAAATGTTTATGCCTAAAAATATTAAGGGCACTTCAACATTGATTAAAACTAAAATTAAAGATGCCGCAGTAATAAAGATAGCCCCTAATGATTTAATCAAGTTAGTTTTTTTAATAATCCATAAAGTTAAGGTCGAATTTGTAATAAAGGCTAAAACCCCAGTTATAGCTTTTACAGTTCCATTCACACTTGGTGGAAAATTAAAGAAGTCAGCCATATAGTAATTAAAAGTTTGATCATAAAGAACTGTGGCAGTACTTGCCATAATACTAATAATAAATATATTTCTTAAAACTTTGTTTGAAGATACTTCTTTTGTTTGAAGACTTCTAAAAGGATTAATATCTTTAAGTTTGAATTGTTTGACCTCATTTGTATTTGGTCCATCTTTGATAAACAAATATACATAAAGGGCAGTCAGTAAAAGCCCTGCTACTTGAAAGTAAAAGGCATATAATATATTAAAGTCGCCAATTAAGCCTCCTAATAGATAGCCAAAAGTCCCAAAGACTATTTGCATTGTAGCATTATTTACCATTGCTTGGCCCTTTTCCTCAGGCTTGGCATTATTTACTATGTATAATAGTTGTGACACAAACAAGCCCCCGATGAAAAAGCCACCAAAAAGTCTAGCAAACATAATTGAGAAAGTCGTTGTCGACAGTCCAAACATTAATTGAGAAACTGCATAAAAGAATAAAGTTGTTAGTGTTATTTTAATACTTCCATATCTTTCTGCAAGTTTTGCCCACATTGGTGAAAATAAAAAGTTTGTCATTGCCATACCGGCATAGGCATAACCAAACATACCATCACTCAAGCCTAACAGCTTAATGAATTTTGGAGTTACTGGATGAGCAATATTCGCGAAAATCGCAAATAGCATTGTTACTCCTATCCATCTTTTTATCGAAACTTTCCTCATATTATCACCTTTTGTAATTCTACCATATAATAACAAAAATGGGGTCAAAATGACTTGTTAAGGCAAGATATTCTCAATATTGCTATTCTTAGCATTTTCTCTTGAAATATTAATCTATGTATTGTATAATGAATAAGCGCCAAGAGAAGCAGATAAGATTTGGTTCCTTAGCCAAGTTGGTAAGGCAACAGACTGCAACTCTGTGACCGTCAGTTCGAATCTGACAGGAACCTCCAATTTGGGGCCGTGGCGGAACCGGTAGACGCATTGGACTTAAAATCCAATGAGCGTAAGCTCGTGGGGGTTCAAGTCCCCCCGGCCCCACCATTTAATAAATATAAGTCGATCCTAGGGTCGACTTTTTATTTTATAGTGCATTTAGCAATCCAATTGTCTAGTTTAAAGATTATCACGATACTCTGATGGATTTATTCCTATATATTTTTTAAAGACGACACTAAAATATCTTTGATCACGGTAACCGGTTTTTCCAGCTACTTCATAAATTCTGACATTGGGGTCATTTAAAAATTCTGTGGCTTTTTTCATTCGGTGTAAGGTCAAAAACTCATGGAAGGTATAAGAAGTTTCTTTTCTAAATAATCTTCCTAGATAACTGTTAGAAACATTTAAATGTTCTGCGACAATCGATATATTAATATCCTCGGCAAAATTATCTGAAATAAATTTTATTGATTTGATAATGTTCTTATGCTGACTGTTTTTGCTCTTTGATAAATGCTTATCAATAGCTGAAGTATCGTTACTACCGTGTTTTGTCCTAAATTCAACCAACTCCGATTGAGTATTAACCATTTCTTTTGCCTTTGTTATTGCGTCAGTAAATTGTTCATCGTCAAAGGGTTTTAAAAGATAGTCTACTGCACCTAATTGAAGCGCTTTTTGGGCATATTCAAAATCACTATGAGCAGTTAATATAACAAAAACCGGAAAATAGTAGTCCAGTATTTTGTCCATCATTTCTAAGCCATTCATTATTGGCATCTTAATATCAGTAATAACAATATCGGGTCTTAATTCTAAAATTAATACAAGCCCTTCTTTGCCATTTTTTGCTTCACCAATTACCTCACAATTAAACTTTGACCATTGTGTCGTTAGTATTAGCCCTCTTCTCACTGTTAATTCATCTTCAACTACGACAATCCTATACATCATAGGTCTCCTTTCACTTTTTTATTCAACTTTATTGAAATAGTTGTGCCTTCATTTAAAACTGATGTCCAACGCATGCCATATTCTTCACCATAATAAAGTTTAATTCTTTTATCAACATTGTATAAACCAATGTGCTCGCTGTCTTTGTTACTGATTAATTCTTCGAAATTTAAATTGCTTCCCAGACCGTTATCTGAAATAGAAAAATATAAAAATTCCTCTTCGGCCCAAGAGGTAACTTTGATAATGCCAGTTTTATCTAAGTACTCAATGCCATGTATTAATGCGTTTTCTACTATTGGCTGCAGTATGAGTTTTGGAATCATATATTCCATAACTTCATCTGAAACATCTAAAATATACTCGAAGCGGTCTTCATATCTTAATTTTTGAATATTAATATAACTTTCTATAAACCTTAGTTCCTCACGGACACTCACCATAGTTCTGTCAGTATCAATTGATCCCTTTAACAGAAAACTCAATTCAGTAACCATAAATGCAATATCTTCAGTTTCATCCAATTTAGCCTTCCATTTTATTGAGTCTAAAGTATTATATAAAAAGTGAGGATTAATTTGTGAAAGCAATGCTTTTATTTCAGCTGTTTTTAAAAGATCACGTTTTTCTAAATCTGCAATATGAAAGTTTTCTAAGCGCTCTAACATGTTTTGAAACTCTATTGCGATTATTCCGATCTCATCTTTTCGATTGTCATCAAAGTCAATTTTTTTACCTAAAGATTCTAAGTCTTGAATTTGTTTAGCTAAATCAACAATTGGATCAGATATCTCTCTACCTATAAAAAAACCAATGATAGAAGTTAATAATCCTACCAAAAGCACTCCTACAAAAATTAGTATAGTAAAGATTCTAATTTGACTGCTTAAAATTGCATCCATAATAATTGCATAATAAGTTAGTTGATATACATCATCAGTTCTTGTATTATAAATAAATTCTTCGTTGTTTTCTTCGTATAATTTGTTTATGTCAAACCTGTTATTGGAGAATTTGATTGGATTTGGATAATTAGTATCATTATATAAGACTTCATTATTAGAAGATGTAATAACAAACTCAATTGCCCCATAGGAAGACCCTTTGACTGAGTTTAATTGTTCCTTTATCATTTCAGTACCAACATCTAGGATAAGATAACCCCTGACTTGCTGACCATCCTTAACTGGCTTAATTAGTGAAAGTGCGTTGTAAAAACCATTATTATACTTAAATCGATTGGGATAAACACTGACATTAGGATTTTCTTTTGCGACTCTAAATATACCCCAGTTTTCATATAAAGGCAATCTATAAAACTCCGGGGTAGTTGCTGTTGAGTAAATATAAAGCCCATTGGCATCGACATAATGCATATCTAAATTATGACTTTTAGTTCCCATTAAACTGTACATAATACGATTTAATACTTGTTCATCTTCCTCGCTCAAGGTTTCTGATGAGATAGAATTTTGAAACTCTTTATCATTTGGGATAACTTGTAGTAGTTCACTATATGTTTCGATTGAACTATTTACAATCGCTTCAGCTGACTGTAAGACGTCATCAATATGATTTTTGATGACTGCTTGTTTGTAGTTGTTGATAAACCCAAGCGAAAAAACCCCTAATATAATTAAGGGTATTGTCGAAGATAAAACAATCATTATTGTTAGCTTGTTTCTAAAACTTCTCTTTGGTTTAATTTGCCTGACCTCTTTTACTAGACTACCGACACTCTTCCTTTACTAATTACATTAAAGATTAAAAAGGAAATAATGGTCGCAATAGTCAGAATACTTCCTAATGCGGCAGCGGTTCCAAAACTTGCCCTAACTACTTCAGTGTATATTGCAACAGAGATCGTTGCTGTTCTACCAGTATATAACATTATACTTGAACTCAGCTCATTAATAGTACTTATCCAGCTTAGAATCGCTCCTGAAACTATCCCTGGCATCATTAATCTAACTGTAACTTTGAAAAATGATTTCATCGGGGAAACGCCCAAACTAATTGATGCCTCTTCGACACTAGGATCTACTTGTTGAAGAATAGCACTAGATGATCTCACTGTATATGGCATCTTTCTAATTGTATACGCTATTATCATAATCAATGGAGTACCCGCTAAAATTAAAGGTTGTTTGTTAAAGGCTAATAGCAAGCTAATTCCTAAAACTGCACCTGGTATTACATATGGAAACATAACTAAAACATCCAATATTTGGGAACTTTTCCCACTTTTTCTAACAATTAGGTACGCAATAATAATACCAATAATGACAATTGCTACAATCGCTATTGACGCAAAAACAAATGTGTTTGTAATATTTCTACCTAACTTATAGAAGATAGTTCGGTAACTATCTAAACTAAAGCCTCTAACAAAAATTGGCCCACTAGTTTTAATAAATGAAGTGACTACTACAACAATCTGTGGTAAAAAGGTAAAGGTTGCAATTGCGAATGATATTAAAGATACTATTATTCTAGGTACTTTTCTTAGGTTAATCGTTTTTGGAGGCCTAAGTGCGCTCATATTATATTGTCGCTTGTCAACTACCCACTTTTGATAGAGTAATACCATCGTCGAAAATAATACTATTACTATACTCAATGTGGCCGCCATACCAGCATTACCACCGATTTCACTCATATATTCTTCATAGACTAGTACTGGCAGTACTTTATATCCTTCACCTATTAACATAGGTGTTCCAAAGTCTGCTAAGCTGGACATAAATACCATAATCGCCCCTGCTGCAATAGTTGGCAATATAACCGGTAAGGTTACATTTAATATTCGGATAAATTTATTAGAGCCTAAGCTTTCGGCTGCCTCTTCAAGGGATGCATCGATACTGTTTAACGCCCCTGAAACATATATGAAGACAAAAGGATAAAACTTTAACGTGAAGACAAGAATTATTCCCGCAAATCCATAAATGGTTGGAACATTAATTCCAATACTACCTAAAAAGTTTGTAAACAGACCATTTCTCCCAAGCAACATAATCCAGGAATATGCACCAATAAATGGAGGCGACATTAAAGACATTATTACCATAATATTAATAATACGTTTGCCCCAAACATTATACCTGGTTATAACGTACGCAAAAGGCACTCCAATTAATACTGCCAAAACAGTAGTGATAGTAGACACCAAAAGCGAACGACCTAAGGTAGTATAATAGTACTTATAAGTAAAAAATGTATTAAAATTCTTTAAAGTAAAATTTCCATCTGGGGATATTATACTTCTCAAAAATAATGAGAAGAAAGGATAAACTAAAAATAATCCGAAAATGGCAAATATAGTAACTTTGGATATAAACCAAAAATCAAACTTAATATTTTTCACTTTATCAATAATTTTACTCATTGAGGGCCACTGTCCCCTCTAAATCATAAATCATTACATCTTTGGCACTTATTACGACATAAACCTCTACGTCATCTCTTATATGTGGCTGAATCTGTGTAAATTCATTTACTTCTATAACTTCTCCACTTTCTAATAAGATTTCATAAGTAATAAAATCTCCGAGAAAAGTCGAAAGTTGAATTTCACCTTTAATCCCTTCTTTGTTGTCACTTATTAAAAATTGTTCAGGCCTTACTGATAAAAGAACTTCTTTAGTTGTTTGACCCTTTAATGGTTTATAGAAACTATAATTTCCAATTTTTATCATACCATCAACATATAGCCCTTTAAGGAAGTTAGATGTTCCAATAAAACTTGAGACAAATTTATCAGCAGGTTGTTTATAAATTGTATCAGGTGTATCAACTTGGATTATTTTACCGTGATTCATTACGGCAATTCGATCAGAAATCGCCAAAGCTTCTTCTTGATCATGTGTTACATAGATAGTTGTAATATTTAATTGTCTTTGGAGTTTCTTTATAATTGATCTCATTTGAACTCTCAATTTTGCGTCAAGATTACTTAAAGGTTCATCCATTAATAAAATCTTAGGTTCTATAACAATAGCTCTGGCTAAGGCAACACGTTGTTGTTGACCTCCAGACAAGGCTGAGGGCATTCTATCTTTCAATTCTTCAATTTGAACTGTTTGTAAAGCTTCCATAATACGGCGGTGACTCTCATCTTTTGATACTTTTCTAGCCTTTAGCCCATATCCTACATTATCATACACGCTAAGATGGGGGAAAACTGCATAATTTTGAAATACCATTCCTATATCTCGTTTATGTGCGCTAACATCATTAATTCTTTGTTCTCCAAAATAAATATCTCCACCTTCAATAGTATTAAATCCGGCAATCATTCTCAATAAGGTAGTTTTCCCACAACCAGATGGTCCTAAAAGAGTAAAAAACTCCCCCTCTTTAACTTCTACTGAAACATCATCTATTGCCTTAAAATCACCATAAAATTTGGTGGTATTTCTAATACTTACGTCGATACTCATCTAATCACTCTTTCTATTAAAAAGAGGGAAATCCCTCTTTTTTATTTTAATTACCAATAACGATTTCTTTCCATTGATCTAAAATTGCTGTTTTTTCGTTTGCTGCCCAGTCAAAGTTGTAATCAATAATTTTAATTGTGTCAAGTCCGCCTAAGCCTTCAGGTGGAGTTGCATCACTTCTAATTGAACGACGGCTTAATTGATCTGACATTATCTGTTGTGTTTCTTTACTCAAGACAAAGTCGATGAATTTTTTAGCATTTTCCATGTTTTTAGCACCTTTTATAATAGCTTGTCCATCAGGTACTGCAGAAGTTCCATCTTCAGGATAAATTATTTTAACTGGAGCACCAGATAATACATATGGCTGTGCTTCTTTTTCAAGTGTTAAACCTACTAAATATTCTCCATCTGCAACACCTTTATAAACAGCTGTTGAACTTCCAAGAATCTTACCTTCGATTGCATCATAGAAGTCAGAAGCAAATTCCCAGCCTTTTCCATCATCTTTACCATACGCTTGAATCATTGTTACTAAAATAGTGTAAGCTGATCCACTCTTTGCAGGGTCTGCCATAGCTATTTGACCTTTAAATTCTGGTTTTAGTAAGTCAATCCAGGCTTTTGGTTCGTTTGCTTCATCAATTAAATTTGTATTATACATTAATACCATTGGTAGTGGGCTTCCACCAGTCCATGTAAAGTCATCAGCATAATAAGCTGCATCAATGAATTCTAATTCTGGTGATTTATAAGGCTCGAAATATTCTTTAAATGATTCTAAAGATTCAGCGCCTCCACCCCAGAAAACATCTCCTAGAGGGTTTGCTGATTCAGATTCAACTCTTTTTAACAATTCACCTGTACCAGCTGCTACTACGTCAACTTTAATTTTTGTTTTTTCCTCAAACTCTTTTACAACTAAGTTAAGTGTTTCTGATGGATGTGGTGAGTAAACTGTTACATTATCAGATGCACCATTAGTTTCTTCGCCTTCACCAGTTTTCCCATTGCCACATGCGGCAAGCGAGAATACTAGAGCAATTAACATAAGACTTTTTAAAAGTTTTTTCATTATTATTCCTCCTTACCAAAAGATTATCATATGAATTAACTCTAAACAACGTGTTAAAACAGTCATTTTGTTAAAGATAGCGCTTTCATTGCCGAAATTTATCATTTTATAGCGGTTCTAGCTTTTATTCAGAAATGCACGTCAAAGTTTATTTTTCTATAAAACTTTTATTGTTTCTAAAAATGCTCTAAATAGTTTGGTGTTACCGTTAAAGTGATATCCTGCAATCCCAACATTATTTGCACCTACTATATTGGCATTGATGTCATCAATAAATAAACATGTTTTAGGATCAAGTTGGTGTTTATCCAAAATGTGATTGTATATTTCTGGATTTGGCTTTGATATTTTTAAATCGGCAGAAATAGTTAAATCATCAAAGTATTTAAATACCTCATAGTTGTCCATATATGAATAAAATCTAGCTGCTGCATTTGAACATAAATATATGCCATAATTTCTCGCTTTCAAATCTTTTACTAATTGCGTCATCTCATGATTTGGCAATTTATGCAGGTGCCATTCTTCAAACAATTTATCGCAGGTTGCATGTAACCTGTTGGGAAGTTTGGCTTTTGTCGCTGTACAAACTTCATCAAAAGTAATAACGCCTTGATCAAGGCGTGACCATTCATCCCCACTAAAGATTATTTTCTTCAATAACTCTATATCTTCTACATTAGAAGTAAATCTTGAAGTTATATAATCAGGACTAAAATCCATCAAAACGTTTCCCATATCAAATATAAAATTTTTATACAATTTAATCATACCTTTCTTGTATTGACAAAGACTTTAACAGTTGTTTAACTCTCTCTTGGCTCTTTAGTAATGTCTTTTCGTCATATCCCCAAGCCTGGGTGTAAATTTTAAACTTCGCCTCTGTTCCAGATGGTCGAAAGGCTAGCCATTCATTATCTTTTAAATAAACCTTAAGTAAGTTGGTTTTCGGAAATTTAGTAAAAGGTTTTATGTCAACTTGGGTAAAAATCTTTTGTCTCTCATAATCTTCTATTTTTGAAATCTGAAATGCTTTAATGTTATCGAATAACTTCTCACTAATTGTATTAAAATCTATTTTTTCATATACATATAAATTTGTAATGAATTTACCGTGTTCAGCATAAATTAGCTCAAGCTTATCTGTAAGAGTGATTTTCTTGTTTTTATAGTAAGCCTTCATCATAGAAAATAGCAAGACAGCTTGCACACCATCCTTATCCCTCACACTATCAAAAAGTAAAAAACCACCACTTTCTTCATATGCAAAGAATAATTCTAATCCTTCACTAAGGAGTTGACCAATATACTTAAATCCTGTTAGAGTCTTTTAAAAATTTAAATTGTTCGCTTTGGCCATCTTATCAGTTAAATCACTACTGACTACAGATGATAGAATAAAACCATTTAGATTATTCCAATTAATTTCAATTAAAAATGCAACGAATAAAGCTCCTAGTTCATTACCATTGAAGATTCGCCAATCATTGCCATCACTTTCGGCACTACCTAAGCGATCAGCATCAGGATCTGTTAGTAAAACGACTTCGCTCTTAGTCTTATTGGCTTTAGAAAAAGCATAAGTAAAACTTTCTAAACTTTCGGGGTTAGGACTGTCGACAGTTTTAAAAAATCCGTCACCAACCATTTGTTGTTCTACCAAGTTTACATTTATAAAATCAAAACTACTTAGAAGTTTGGGAATTACGTTTTTTCCAACACCATGAATTGGTGAGTAAACCAGATCTATTTTATCTAACTCCAATCTCTTTTCTAAACTTTTGAAATTATTTGCTATAAATTCATTGTACTCATCTTCATAAACATCCGTTGAGAAATTTTCCTCATTGGTTAGCTCGTTAAGAACTGTTACAATTTCAGGGCTTTCTGTATCCATATGAACTTGCATTTTATCTAAGTCATTGTCGGTTATTTGATTTCCAAACTCATTATAAACTTTTATACCGATATCAGTAAAAGGATTGTGGCTAGCCGTTACAACAATTCCTAAGAAAAACTTGTGTCTTAAAACGCTATAAGATAAAGTAGGTGTTGGCAGTGCCCTAGTCGAAAGCTCACAATTAATATTTTTAGCCTTAAATATCTTTGCGCCTAAATGTGCAAAGTGTTTTGAGCCATGACGTGTATCAAAAAATATTAAAACTCCACTTTCTTCTTTTTTGACCGATTTAATGTAGTTCACTATATCGAGATATATCTTTGCGACTGTTACATCATTCATTTTATTACTGCCAATACCAACTTTTGCGCGTACGCCACCTGTCCCAAAAGTCATTCCTTTTTGAAAGTTTGCATCGCGTGAGGCTTGTTCTAGTAGATAATCACTAACAACTCGGCTTTTCATTAATTTTAAAATTTCTTGCTTTTCCATCTTACCCTACTTTCTAAAATCGATAGTATCTTTGTTATGTATCTCATAATTCTCTTGAATATATTTTTACACAAACTTTGTTTTAATACAACCTTGGCTAAATGTCATTAAACTATTTATTTGTGATTAACTTCTTTTGTACATATTAAAACCCAGATAACAGTTGCTATCTGGGCTGATTAACACATTGCTGTGTAGAAACAGATTATCGGGGGGATTGATATCTGCTCCCATACTTATTATAACAATTATTTTTAAAAAAATAAAATATAATAACTATCTATTTTATCTTTTGATAGTGAAAGAGTTTAAAACCAATAAAAGTCAATGAACCACAAATCATAATAAAATAATAACTAAAAAATCGCCATATTAATAAGACGCTTGAAACAAGGGCTAAATTCAATCCTGTCGATAAAAATAATCCGCCATACAATAAGTCAAACAAATACTCAGTCATCCCTGCAGCGCCTGGAACAATGAAGAAGACGTCAATTAAATCAATACAGGCCATTAAAGTCATTGCCGGTAGCATAAGTGTTAGCTTAACATCAGGTACAATAACTAAAATAACGATAAACGGAAAAACAAAGTGCATTAAATTGCGTAAAACATTTAATGAAAAAACTTGGATAGTAAGTTTAGGATTATCTTTATATCTTTTTGTCTCAACTTCAAAGTTGTTTATTTGAGCATCTAAATTCTTTAAAACTTTTTCTTTGTTTTTAATGATTCTGAGTTTACTGCCAATTTTTACACCCGTAGTTGAAATAAAGTTATAAGCCCATGAAAATTTTGTAATCGCCCATAGTCCAACTACAATCCCGACACTGACTACAAAACCGGCAATAATAAATGGCATCAAATTACCGTGATGGGACCAAAAGTATTTACGGCCAAATACTAATAGTAAAAATATCGTGATTGACATTGCTGCTTGATAAACCATAAAGTCAAACCACATTATACTAGTCGATTCACTTGTTGTAATATTTTGCTTAGAGTTTAAATAAAGAAGTGATAGTTGACCCCCAGTTGCCCCTGGGCTAATTCCATTGAAAAAAGATGTTGAGATTGAATTTACAAAACCTTGAAAATAGCCATACTTTGGTTTAATTGACCTGGTTATTTTAGTTAAAATTATACCCATAACAACTTGGTGGGCTAAAACCCACCCTCCAAGCAGCAAGTACCAAAAAGGATGGACACTTAATATAGCTTTTAAAACTGAACCAAAATCATCGCGCATAGTTAAATACATTGCCAAAGAGGACAGGCTTAAAATGATTGCTAAATTAATAATTGGATTTTTTAAGAGTTTCTTAATTTTTTCCATAGCCCACCTCTTTCTAAGTACTTACATATTTTATATGATTACTAATTATTAAGCAATCAAAGCCCAGTTTATGACATAAGTGTTATATTCAATATCACATGTGTTATAATTTAAAAAGGTGATATTATGGATAAAATCACAATAATGGAAAACAATATTGTTGATGTAGATAATTTTCTTTTAAAACACAATTATTTAAATGTCTGCTTAAAGGATTGCGTTGATTGCTGTCGTGATTATTTTTATGCTAGCTATACTGAGTTTTATTTAAGTTTAAATGAACTTTTAAAACTACCGGTAAATTTAGATTTTTTCTATGATAAAGCCAAAACCTCTTATGACTTTTTTAATAAATATTTGCCAACAGAGATCAAAAGGTTGGATCCACTCACCTCTAATCGTTTATTAACTAATAGTCTTGAAGACTTTTCTTTGGGAGAAAATATAAATTATCATGGGCTCCCTGACTGTATTATGTTAAATGGCCGCCGTTGCTCTGTATATCAAAGTCGACCAAATACTTGTCGTCTGTATGGCACGGTTAATGTCTGTGAGTATTTAAATAATCCTGATTATACAAATGATGACTTTACAAATTATAACTTATATCCGCTTGTAGAAAATTTACAGCTAATTCATAGTAAAAACTTTAAACTTGCGACAAAGTCTTATCCGTTATGGTTTTATTATTACTACTTTATGAATAGAGATCTTAGAGGTTATATCCTTATAAATCTTAAAAAGCTAAAAAGTTTAAATCCTGATCAATTTATTGATGAGCTCTTAAAGTAAAAAAGCACTTGCGTGCTTTTTTATTTAGCTTTAACTTTTATCCATAAATCAGAAATCGCAACACGGAGTTTTTCGTTGTGCACAAACTCTTCATCATTTTTATAGCCTAACCTTGGACTATAAGCACTAATTCCATAGTAGTCACCATCAACTCCTGAAATATCATCATAAACATCTTTGACAGGTGAGGAGTACCCTACTTCAATTGAATTTGCATAGGCAATATCATAGTCTAGTAAAAAATTAATCCACTCATTAGCCAACTCTGGGTTTTGGGCATCTTTAGTAATTACCATCGCATCAGTCCAAATATTTGTGCCTTCTTTTGGCATAAAGAATTCCATGTCTTCATTTTCGCTCATAATAAAGGCAGCATCGCCAGAATACATAACAGCCATTGCCTTATTACCATCTAACATTGCTTCAATTACTGTATCTAAGACATAGACTGGACTCATTGTTGCAGCCATTTCTACTAACCATTCATAAGCCTTGTCTACTTCATCCATATTACTTGTATTCATGGAATAACCCAAAGCTTTTAAGGCAATCATAAAGGCATCACGTTCTGAGTCATAAAAGTAAATATCATTTTTATAATCTTGGTTTAAAAAGATATTCCAACCTTGACTCTCTAATTCACTTAAAGATACTTCATTTTTATTATAAAGAATTCCGACACTTCCAAAAAAGTATGGAACTGAATACTCATTAGTTTTATCATAATCTTGAAAAACCAATTCATCCTTTATAAATTCAAAGTTAGTAATGACATCAAAGTCTAGTGGTTGGAGTTGTTCTTCTTGAATGAGACGGTCAACCATATAATCAGATGGAACTAAAACATCATAGGAGTTTCCTGAAAGTAGTTTTGTATACATTTGTTCATTTGATTCAAATTCCTCATAGATGACTTTTACATTAAAAGTCTTTTCAAATTCTTTTATAACACTATCATCAATATAAACTGATGGACTATAAACTCTTAAAACGCTCTCTTCTTTGCTTGTATTATTTACACAGCCACTTAATAGAAATAAACCTAATAAAACAATTATTAATTTACGCATTTATATTCTTCCTCTCTTTTTTACTTACTTGTGGAACTAAATTATATAGAATTAAACCAACTGTAATAACTAACACAAATATTGTTGAGAGTGCATTTACAGAAGGATTAGTCCGTCTACCCATTGTTGAAACTAGAATAGAAATATTTTTAAAGCCGTTACCAGTTACAAAATATGAAATGACATAGTCATCAAAAGACATCGTAAAGGCAATTAGGGCTCCAGCTATTATCGCAGATTTTAATTGTGGGAGAATTACTCGCACTAAGGCTTGCCACGGTGTTGCTCCTAAATCCATGGCAGCATCAATTAGATTATCATCTAATGATCTAATTTTAGGTAGCACCGAGAGTATCACATAAGGGATACAAAAGATGATATGAGCCAGTAAAACTGTCATAAAACCCTTATTTAAACCAAAGGATGAAAATAATAACATTAAACCAATTGCCGTGACAATATCTGGATTAATCATTGGTAAATCACTAATGTTTAAAACGATGTTTCGTAATACTTTTCTTGACCTAGAAAGGCCAATAGCCGTAATTGTACCAATAATAACCGCAAAGAAAGTTGCAATAACCGCAATCGTGATTGTATTAATAACAACCTCCATAACTTGGCGGCCATCAAATAATTTTGCATACCACTTAAAGGAAAAGCCACCCCAAACACTTAGCGAACGCTTTTCATTAAAGCTAAATACCATCATTGTAAAAATTGGAATATAAAGAAAAAACAAAGTTAATCCAATTATGATTTTTCCGATAAAACCACCTTTTTTTGCGCCAACCATTTACATCATCCCTCCCAGTCGATTTCCATCTTTGTCTTTATCAATTTTTCTAGTTAAATAAATTGAAATTAAAACTAAGACCGCTAAAATTAAAGAAATTGCACTACCAAAGTTCCAATCACCGCTAGTAATAAATTTCTCTTCAATTAAGTTACCAATTAATAAGGACTTTCCCCCACCTAACAATTTTGGAATAAAGAAAGTTGAGACTGAGGGTAAAAAGACCATCGTAATTCCAGCTAAGACACCTGGAATTGAAAGTGGCATTACAACCTCTTTAAAGGTTTGAAAACGATCAGCACCTAAGTCATAACTAGCCTCTATTAAAGATGTATCCATCTTTGATAAAATTGTATGAATAGGAAGGATCATAAATGGTAGAAAGTTATATACCATCCCAATTAACACGGCCACATTTGTATTCATTATATAAATTGGACCAATTTTGAAAAATCCAAGAAATTGATTTAATAAACCATTGTCATTTAAAATCCCAATCCAAGCATAAGTTCTAATTAACATATTAATCCACTGTGGGGCAGTGACTAAAATAATAAATAAGCCTTGCCACCTTGGTTTTAATTTTGAAATCGAATAAGCGACTGGATAGCCAATTAAAACACAAAAGAAAGTAGTAGTGACAGCTAAGACAAAGGATCTACCCAAAACTCTTATAAAATCTGGATTAAAGAATTTATAAAAGTTATCAAACGTAAAGTTTATTGTCGTAACAACATTACCTGGACTTGTAAAAGCATATAGTAAGATCAAAAACATTGGTATAACAATAAAGATACTGATCCAAACAATATAAGGATAAACTAAACTCTTAAAAGATCTCATTAGTATGCACTCATTTCACTCATGACATGAATGTCTTCTGGTTCTAAAAATAAGCCTACTTCTTTATCTAGTTCAAAGTTTTTTATTGTATGAACAATATAATCACGCTTGTCAGTTTTAACCGTAATTTCATTGTGTACACCTTTAAAGATAATTGAAGTAACTACCCCTTTTAATTGACCTTTGGCTACAGAAACAATATCAAAGTCCTCTGGTCTAATAACAATTTCAACTGGTTCATTATCTTCAAATCCATAGTCTACACAAACAAATTGATGATCATCAAAGACAACTGCATAATCATCTAACATAATTCCTGGAACAATATTTGAATCACCAATAAATCTTGCGACAAATTCATTTTCAGGTTCATTGTATATATCACTTGGACTACCTATTTGTTGAATCTCACCATTGTTTAAAACAACAATTTCATCTGACATAGTCAAAGCTTCTTCTTGGTCATGGGTTACATAAATAAAGGTGATTCCAACTTCTTTTTGGATCTTTTTAAGCTCAAGCTGCATCTCTTTACGCAATCTTAAATCTAAGGCCCCTAACGGCTCATCTAAGAGCAATACCTTAGGTTCATTAATCAACGCTCGCGCAATCGCAATTCTTTGTTGCTGACCACCAGAGAGCGTATCAATCTCACGCTTTTCATAACCACTAAGCCCAACTAACCTTAACATCTTTTCAACTTTTGCTGGAATAACACTCTTGTCTTCTTTTTTAATTTTTAATCCAAAGGCAATATTTTCATAAACATTCATGTGTGGAAATAAAGCATACTTTTGAAAGACAGTGTTTATTTCTCTTTTGTAAGCTGGAGTTTGACTAATTTCAACTTCATCAAAAAATACTTTACCTTCACTAGCTTCCAAAAACCCACCCAAAATTCTTAGTAGCGTTGTTTTACCACTACCTGATGGACCAAGCAAAGTTACAAAGGCATTTTCCTCAATAGATAAATTAATACCTTTCAATACAAGTTGTCCATCATAGTCTTTTACTATATTTTCAAATCTGATTAATTCTTTTGACATCTCTTTTCCCTCCTAAAAGATTGGTGGATTTGTAATCCACAACACAACTGCCTTACCTTTTGCAGTATTTAATAAATAATGTTCTCTATTCCCATACAGATAGAAGGTTTCACCGGTTTTAACATTTTGTTTAACATCATCAAAAACGATACTAACACTGCCACTTAAGACATAACCGAATTCTTCACCATCATGGGGTTCAATAATCATTGATTGCTGCCCCTTATTGATTTCAACAATAATTGGTTCCATACTATTTTTTTGTGCATTTGGAATAATCCAAGACACTTTATAATCCTCACGTTGATCTACAAAGAAGTCATCTTTTGTAAAAACATTTTTCGCCGGTTTTTCTTGCAAAAAGAAATCAGATAAATTAACGCCTAAGGCTTCTAAAATATCACTTAAAGTTGTAATTGAAGGTGAAGTTAAGTCACGTTCTAACTGTGATAAAAAGCCTTTTGTAAGTTCACTTCTACTAGCGAGTTCTTCTAGAGTTAAGCCATTTTTCAATCTTAACTCTTTAATTTTTTGACCTATTTCCATTTTTACCTCCTTGTAGCATTTATTAAACAATTTGTTTAGTTATACTGAACTTTAATAATTATACTACCACTTAGACAAGAATGCAAGTGTTATTATTAAATACTTTTTTGCTTTACGGGATTGATTTATAAAATAGAAAAAACCAACAATAAAAAAAATGAAAACAATACTTAACAAGTATAATAAAAGCCAACCCTTAAACACAAATTCTAAGGTTGGCTATTAGGTTGTCTATTTCAATATTTGACACACATAATAAATGTCATTAATTTACATAAACTTCATTTAATAAGATTGATAATCTTCTTCCTTTTTACGGGATAAGACAAGCATTCCTGTACTTCCCAGAATTAAGGTCATTGAGTATAAGTACTTAATACTACTTATGCTTGTTTTCGGAACATTAGGAGTAGAGTTTGGAACATCTTCAGCTGGTGTCGGGGCTTCTGGGACAACCCCTGATAACTCATCAAAGTGAATGTTAGTAATTGTTAAGCCATCCATAGATACTTCCATATCATAGCTTTCTGGTACTTGCACTTCCTGAACTGTGTAGACATATTCTTTGCCCAGACCATCAATTGAAGCTAAATCAAACCAATTATGTTTTGTTGCTCCATCTTCAAATGCAACTGATCAAATGACTTTCTACCTAGTGTGTCTTCAACATCTACAAATAGGAAACACCAAAACAGTAATTTTATATAACTATTTCTTTCTCCTTTTATTAATTAAATAGAAGCCACTTAAGGATGTTATAAATGTTGTTCCATAGAATATGACATCATTTGAAATTGATGTCGCTGGGGTTTTAGTCTTATCCTTGGACTTCTCTGCAGGTTTTTCGGCCCCAAGGACTCCAAAGTCTTCTTCAAGTTCTTCAATAGGTTTCTCCACAGGCTTTTGTGCACCTAATTCCTTATGATCTTCTTCAGGTTCAGTAGGTGTTT
>JAAZDW010000012.1 GCA_012512595.1 Erysipelothrix sp. | reverse complement strand
TTTCTAATCCAGTCCTAAGGATAAGTGCTGATACCACTGGCTCAATTATTCCAACAAAATAATCAAAAGTCATAAAAATACCCACAAAGCCAATCCCTAGTTGTAATGAAGACTTAATCGCTATTTTTATCTTAACCCCAAATATTGTGGCCAAAATAAAAATGATTATTGGAAGTAGGACAAAAGTTTCAAAACTTAATATATACTTAATTGCATTATTTAAAATCGACATAAATACCTCCTAAAATTATATTTTATCAAACTTATTTTGAATTCGACTATTTGTTATGATTTTTCTCTTAAAAATAACATCATTTTGATACCTTTGTTTATGATTCAATCCATAAGATACTTATCTGTGCAGGTATGATTAAGTTTAATTATATGCAGCATTGAAAAAAATGAACTTTGTGTTAAAGCTTAAACCGTATACCTTTATATATTTAAATTACTCAATTTTATCTCTCACACACCCTATTACACCATAACTTGCTAGACTCACTCATCCTTTACATTGTTAAATTTATTATATCATCTTTATACTCGTTATCCTGTACTTGTTTTATTTATAGATATTTCTCTAATATCTGTGCTATTTTTACAAAGTAGATTATTTTTTTAGTTCCTATATCAAATGCAACTAATATAGTGGCATTGTCAAAAAGTATTTTTATGACAAGGGTATAGCTGGTTTGTATAAACAATCTTCATTTTTTTTAATTAAAATAGAAACATTTGAATATGAATTTGATAATATCACTTTGTTATAACGGCCTTGATTTCACTAGATGTTATTGCTTAGTGTTAATTTAAAACTTCTCAATTATTATATGTAGTTTATGTTTTATAATAATGTCCTTTGGCTTCTTCTAAAATTATAAAAACATTTAAAGATCTTTTCCTTAAATTGCATCTTTAGTGTCAAAACATAGTTGTTTAAGACATGAAAATGCATGGAATTATCCACATGGAAGGTATAACCTATAAGTGTATAGTTATTGAAGTAGAGAAAAGATGTGTATTCAAATTTCAAAAGTATTGCATAAGGACAAAGTAATTAAGCAATTAAAAACTACAGAAATTGTAGTTGATCGAGATTATGTACTTATCCCAAAGAATTATAAACTAAGTGTCTATAATGATCAAGGTCTTGTCTTTATTGATATAAATGAATCGTTATGTCGAATCATTTGCTGATACAATCTATGTACAATGCACAAATGTTAGATACATATCAAAACTTAATTTATATGAATTCTCTATGGAAGCTCTTACTCACTTAGAATTAGTAAATCCGTTGTAGTAAATAAGTTTATTAGGCTGTCGAATGGATGAAGCTAAACCTCACAATCTAACATCAATATATAGTTCTGTGCGAAAAGCATATAATAATGATATTATAGAAAAAAACTTATCCCATTGTCTTTGTAAACCAAAAATTTGACCCAATGGGGTGCAGACGATTTCTTTCCATCTCTCGGCTTACAAGCACACTTAACAAACAAAAAAACTACCAATTAAGATAGTTTGTCTCGGTACTATAGACCAAGTCAAGATATGACACCATACTCAATAAATATTATGTTTTGAATACTGGCGGGATTGGTGCTGTAAACACTTGTTCTTTTTGATCAACCGGATTTTTAATAATTAGTTGGTGAGCATGGAGACCAAGGCGCTTTAGTGTCCTTGTTTTTGCTCCATATTTCTTATCTCCGACAATTGGATGTCCGATATCTTTTAAGTGGACACGAATTTGATTTTGACGGCCTGTTTCAATACTAACTTTTAAGATTGAAATATCATTTCTACGTTCAAGTACTTCATAATGCGTAACTGCTCGTTTACCTATTTTACTTGAGAAAACAAGTGATGGATTATCAATATTTAAGTTAGAGATAATAGTATCTTTATCTTTATTAACTGTACCCTCTACATAAGCGATGTAGACACGATCTTGAGCTAAATTACTCCAATTTTCTCGATACAAAGCTTGGGTATGCTTATCCTTGGCAAACATTAGCACTCCTGAAGTTTCTCTATCTAAGCGATGGACGGTATGGACGATAGCATTAGGCTTTAAAACTGAAATATAGTCATTAACTAGATCATAAGCCGTCAAATAGTTTTCGCCAGGAAATGGCACTGATAACAAGCCACTTGGTTTATCAATTACAATAATCTTGTCATCTTCATAAACAATATCAAAAGCTAAACCAAATCTTTCATTGAAAGCTTTGATTTGAATGATGTCACCTTCTGCAAGGGGATAGTTAAACTGACTTGTGACAACATTGTTGACACTGACACACTCATTCTTTAATAGACTTTTTAGTTTCGTACGGGTATAGCCAGTTTCTTCTTGAACGATATATTTAAGCAGTTCTCCACTCTTTTGTACTATTAGTTTTTTTGTCATATTTGCCTACTTTCGTGATGCTTATTATAACACAGTTTGACTTTAATCAAACTTTTAAAACATAAATTGTTGATTTAGTCCTCTTGACATTAACAAGGATGGAATTGCCTAATTTTTTAGGTTATTCCACCCATAATAGTTTTATTCTACTATCTCTTTAACGCGACCTACACGTCCATCATCAAGCATAACTTTTATCCCATGCGGATGTGTTGGTGATTTAGTTAAAAAGCGTAAAATGACGCCTTCAGTTAGATTACCTGATCTTTGATCTTGTTTCAAAACAACCTTAACAAGCTGTCCAATCGCAAGGTCTTTTCTTTCAATTGTTTTCATAAGCAACTCCTGTCTTGAGTAAGTGTATCACATACTCTAGTCCAAGTTTAAGTTATGTAATAAATTTTATTGGTTCTTTAATACTTCAATTAACATTGGTACATACACATGTAAATCAGGTGGTCTTCTACCTGAAACTAAATTACCGTCTGTTATTGCAGCTTCATTAACCCACTCTGCACCAGCATGCATTAAATCATGTTTAATTCCTGGTGTACTAGTAACTGTTCTTCCTTTTAAAATATCTGCGGAAGATAATACCCATCCAGCGTGGCA
This sequence comes from Erysipelothrix sp., assembly GCA_012512595.1. Classification (GTDB taxonomy): domain Bacteria; phylum Bacillota_I; class Bacilli_A; order Erysipelotrichales; family Erysipelotrichaceae; genus JAAZDN01. The sequence continues at coordinate 4,864 of JAAZDW010000012.1, read as the reverse complement.
GATGATTCCAATTAGTTTATTGTTTTTATCCATATACTTAACAAAGTCTAGAATACTATCAAATCTTCTTAAATAGTCAGGTGCCCATCCCCCAGGTATTAGTATTCCATCGTATTGAGCGATATCCACTTCATCAAATGAAATATCACTTACCTTCGATAAACCATACTTACCTTTAACATGTTCACCCTTAGTTTCAGATGCGACAGTTACACTAACTCCTTCTTCATTAAGTCTAATGATTGGATAATGAAACTCTAAATCATCATAGTCTGCGCTGACGATTGTTAAAATCTTTTTATCTTTCAACATATTATTCACCTCCGTTGGCTCTTTTTTACATACTACACCATTATACATAATTATTAAATATATATGCATAAGTCTCTTTATCCATTTGAATCATGGTGAAGCAAAAAAACTTTAATAAGGATTTTATGACAGTTTGATATTAATCTGAATCGACAATGCTTATATTTCTAACTAAGCCCCATTTAATTGGCTTATCATCAATATATAGGTATTCTAAGTCCGCAAATCCTCTAAAGTTTCCAACCAAATTATTGTAATAGTGACCATGTTCATCTATCATGTTCAACTGGATTGTGACTTTCTTTGATTTAATAAACGCCAATTGTAATACATCATCAATCTCTTTTCGATTCATTTGACTAAGTTCTATAATGACATTTTGATCATTTTCTTTATTATCAGTTATTACTTTATTTAACTCATCAATCGCAAATGCAGTACCCCACTTTAGTCCAAAAGCTCGATCTCTATAGTCATTGTAATCAACAAATACTTTGTCAGTTCTTTTTCTTTGATTCTTTGTTTTCAAGTCCAATCATACCCCCTGCATGTCCGCCGACTAACTTACTTCTTTCAAGTGCCCTTGCTCCTTCTTGTTTACTGCTTAGATATATCAGTTTAGAAAAACCAAATCTACTTCTTACTTTATCTACTACTTTATCAATATCTTCATTTATTTCTACCGTTTCCACATTATCAAAAAGGCTAAGTTGTTGATGCCCTTCATCATTTAACTTTGTAGTAGAAACACCAATATTTCTTACTGATTGCCCGTAGTAATGTTGTCTGAATAGCTGGATTAAATGTTTTGCAATAATCTTTGTATTGTTTGTATTCGTAATTTTAATTTGTTTAGAAAATCCAGTTTTACCTTCTTCATCAATAAAATTTAAAGAGTAGCCTATCCACAGAGAAATAGATTGGGTGTATAAACCATCACGTCTTAGTTTTGTTGCTACTTGATCAGCAATCTCTCTGATGATTATTTCTATTTCAGATTGTTTTGTATAGTCTTTAGGTAAAACCTGTGAGTTTCCAATTGATTTTGATTTAGGTGTATATACCTCGCCTAAAAAAGTTCGATCAATTCCCCAGCTGTGCGCAAATAGTTGGGCTCCAATTACTCCCATCTTATCCTTTAATTCATAGTAGTTATATTGTGAAAGCTCATAAATTGATTTTATACCCAGTTTTCTTAGACGTATTTCTGTCTTAGCTCCGATACCCCAAAAATCAGTAAGCTTAGGTATCGACCAAAGTTTTGTCTTAACATCTTCATAGCGCCATTCAGCTTTCATATCTTGATTAAGCTTCGATTCATTATCAAGTGCAAGCTTAGCGAGTAGTGGATTATCACCAATACCAACTGTCGTATAAATACCTGTTTCATTGAAAACTTTAGTTTGAATCATTTTGGCTAAGTCATAGGCAGTATCACAATCAAAATATGCAAGTGAGTTTGTTACATCTAAAAATGTCTCATCAACTGAGTAAACAGCTATATCTTCATCACTCACAAAAGTTCTGTATATATTATTAATAGTTTTATTCACTTCCATATATAAGTTCATCCTTGGAGCTACGATCACTAAATCATCTGGATATGGGTAAGGAAGGTCTCTTGCTCTACTGACATTAGATATGTTATATGCCTTCTTAGCTTGTGGACTTGAGGCTAGAATTAAGCCACTCCCTCGCTTTTGCGGGCTATCACTTGGATAACTCATTACTACCAACTTAACTTTAAGCGGGTCATAGCCAAGCGCAACAGCCTCACACGATGCATAAAAACTCTTACAGTCTAAGCAAAGGATGTCCCTAGATGGTTCTTTATCATAATCAAATTTTAAGTTTCTATTCAAAATAAACCACCCTCTCCTGATTATTTATTATAACATAAGCAAGTAATTTACGATTCATAAAACTGAATTCTTCAAGTATATTTACTTATAAAATAACCAACACTTATTAAATTACTCTCTCTATAAACCAATTAATAAAGGCTTTCTAAGATCTCTATTAAGATTGTGTTTACTACTCCCACTCAGCTACCGAATTTTTGTCACGTTTATCAAAACGCCTGTATAAAGGCTGTTTTACGGTCGCTTTTCTCTGTATTTTCAGGTTTATCATACTTTTTGACATCACTTTGACATCACTAGTGCATTTTTATTGATTATGATTGGTCTAATAATTTAGTTTTAAACGATATATTAAAGTGTATTAGCTCTCATTAAAACCAAAAAAGTTGAATAGCCTGTCTAAGTCTTAATAACAAAGATAATTTATTCAACTTTTAGATTAAATTTAAAACATTTCTTTTCAAAATACTTTTAGTAATTTTATATACTATTAATTATTTGTTTCTTGTAAATTTTATTTCCTTTTTGATTTTCTTCTCATTGCAATAAATAGTCCGCCTAATGATACAGCTAGTGTTGAAGAATATATACCGACATTTGCACTAATTCCTGTAGTGGGAACCTTTGTCTCGTCTTTTCTTCTTCTGGATCAGTTGGGTCTCCAAGCTCAACTATTTCTTTAGCCAAGATTGTAAAGTTACCAGCTTCAACATTTACATTATAATTAGGATTATCATTAAATTCTGCATTTAAAACACCTTCATAGAATCCTACAGTTTGATCCGTGCCTTCTATAACATAAGTTACTGTTAAATCAGTATCTTCTAATAACCCTTCTACTGTTCCCTCAAATGTTGGATCTTCTTCCCCATGCAATTTTAGCATCATTCACTACTATGTTTACATCTTTTTTTGTTATTTTCACAGTTGCAGTGCCGTTTCTATCAACATAATTAATATTAGTTACTCTTACAATAACCTCATACTCTCCTACATCTTTAAATAACGCCTTTTCAGTTAAACAAGTGAGTTAACCACCAGTACTGTACTCGACAACATCCTTATTAATTAAATTTTCTGCCTCGTTTACAACAAACTTATCTAGTGTGTTCTAAAAAAATGTACTCTTTTATCATACATAGAAAGTAGACAACACTTGTCTTTATTTTCTAGTAATGTCATTTAAATATGACAGGGAAAATATATGTTTCAATGTTTTTAATTACATTATCATCTTGTTTAATATAAGTAACTTGGAATGTATAAACCACATTCCTTTTTAGGTTATTCACATCAAATTGAACATAGTTTTCATCTTCCCATTCATATGGTATTATTATTTCTCTCTCTGTGTCAGAGTAGATAACGTTTATCATTATTGGTTTTTTAAAATTTTTATTTAAAAAAATTTTTAATTCTTGGTTTACAGAAAGCTCATTTATAGGGATATCCAGTCCTTCTTTACCATTGTAAAAAATTTCTAAGAGAGAATCTTTCAAAGATTCATCATCCAATTCTGAACCAATCAAATCGGAGCTATCTAAAGATTTTAAAGAATAAATTGGAAAAAGTTCATTATCTTTATTAAAAAATATACCTTGATTATTATGTATTTGGATCTGATTTTCTTCAAAATTTAAGGAACTACATCCAAATAAAAATATCAAAACCATCGCAGTTAGGGCGATTCTTCGTAATCTATCTTTCAACATGGCGGATTCTAGGTATTGTGTTTACTTTCAAAATACCTGTTTTACTGTATTGATAATAGTCTTTTCCAAATTCATAATAATATTTTGATTGTTTAATTGAATATACAGCAAACATTTTTCCATATTGTGACAGATAATTTCCATTTTTAGAAAATGGTCTATCACAAAGACTTCTTGTAATTGTTTTATTTTTTCCTGGAGTGTAACTTATTCCCCCTGCTAGTACTTCTCCTGCAATACTTATATCAATTCCTATTGTGGGTGCTGTTGACTGAGGGGTGAAACAAACTGACTGTCCTTTTGATGCATAGAAAGGGTTGCCGTGGTTTATCCATCCTCCGTTAGCTTCTGTCCTTAAATAAGTATTGGAATCTTGTCTCCACCAAAAATATTGAGCGGTTGAGTATGGCACAACTTCTAATTTACTTTCCTCAGCCATAACTGGTCTAAATTGCGTAAGCAACAATAATCCGATTGCTACTACACTGTATACTTTTTTCATATAGTCCTCCTGAACACTTAAATTTATATACATTTTAACACAAGTATATTTCTTTTGAAAGCGTTATCTTTTTAAAATTCCTGATAATATTATTTTATATTATTGCTGTTACATTCAACTAATGAATGTGATTACTTTCTTTTTTATTCGTTAAGATCATTTACTACTAAACTCTTAGTATAAATTGCTACACCTAAACCTAATTCTTTTGCTCTTTATCTAATGTTTTGTTCTATTTCACCATCAAAAATAATATTAACTGGATATTTTTTTCTTGTTGGTCTTTTTCCTAAAATTTGATTTATAGTTTTATCTGTTGGTTTTGCATCTTTTCCTTTTTGTACTTTATCTTTTAACTTACCAGTTTCTTTAATTTCTTTATTCCATTTAGTTAAAGTTGTCCTACTATTGGGATATCCAAGTTCACGCATTACTTGCGTATATGCGTAATCATATTTAATTAATAAATTTACGGC
>JAAZDW010000011.1 GCA_012512595.1 Erysipelothrix sp. | reverse complement strand
GCTCATTTGTTTTTTAACTGCTGCAGCATCGGCCGTTGCCTGGCTTTGTAAAGCGGCTAATTCATTTACTTGTCTTTGATAATTTGCAATTGCAATATCAACTTCTGACTTTAAAACGACAACCTCTTCTTTTTTAAGTGTTTCTTGTCTTATATTTTCTCTAACTGTGTCTTGTTGGATAACAATAGCATCTTGGTCTTCTTTTTGCTTTGCAATTAATCTATTTATTTCAGCAATTTGAATTTGTTCAAAAGCCATAATATCATTAACTACAGAAGCTGATGCAATCAGTGTTGAAAAATCACGGGCCTTTAATAAGAAATCAATCTCATGACCAAAACGGATATCACTTTGCGTCTTTCGCATTCTTTCAATAATAATCCGATCTTTTTCAGAGATTTCTTCTTCACGAACTTTTATCTCGGCTTCAATTCTTCTAATGTTATTTTCTAAGGTGATTATATTGGCGCTTAGGGCATATATTTCAGCATTAATATCTTCAATCATAGCTTCATAACCTTTTGCGATTTCAATTTGCTTACCTAAGTCATCTTTGTATTTACTAATTTCGCCTTTATATTTATTGGCTTGACTTTGAGCATCTTCTACTTTATTTGTCAGCCAAATAGCATAACTACGGCATGTTTCCTTATTCTCTTTGGCTATTTCTGAAACCGAACACATTGCCTTATACTTAGCTTCGTTTTCAGCAAAATCAGTGTTTGCAAAAACTGGCAACAAAGAAAAAACTAAGGCAAAACTAATAACACTTGTAATAATAAATTTGATTTTTCTCATCGTTTCCACCTCAAATATCTAGTTACTGAAAGAAAACTCCCGATAAAGCCTACAACAATTCCAATTCCTAAAAGTAAGCCACTTAAGTAGTATATAAATGGGAATACTGGTTGTAAAACAAATATTTTTGACATTAAGACGCCACCGGTTTGTTGGTATAAGTAATTATAACCAAAACCCATTAACAAAACAGGAATTATCGCACCAATGCCACCAATAATGATTCCACCAACTAAGTATGGAGCTCGGATAAATCCGTTTGATGCTCCTACAATTCGCATAATACCAATTTCTTCACGGCGAGAGTAGATAGTTACTTTAATCGTGTTGGCGATTAAGTATACAGCTAAAAAGGTTAATACAGCTACTAGTCCCCAACCAATTTTTTGAAAACTATTTAAATATCTAACTAAGGCATCAACACCATCGCCACCTTGTTCAGCACTATATATACCTTTTAAATTTGAAATTTGTTCATTAATTTGTGATAAATATGTTGCATCTTTTACTTCAACAATAAATACATCATAAAGCGGATTGTCCTTACCTTCATGGCGACGATAATAATCAGCCTGTTGAGGGTATAAATCGATTTGTTTTTGTAATTCATCATGCTTGCTTGAAAATGTTACTTGTTTAACTTCATTTACATTTTCAATTTTTTCTTTTAAAATAATCGTATCATCTTCACTTGTTTCACGATCTATCTTGACTAAGATGGTTAAATTACTTTTAATGCTGGTTGAAATAGAGGCAATGTTAGCAGTGATAATAAAAAAGGCTCCTACTAAGATTAAGGTTATCGTTACTGCTGATGCACTTGATACTGACATTGCAAAATTTCTAAAGACATTTTTAAAGCCTTCTTTTATGTGTCTAAAAAATCTACTTATCATCGTTGCAAGTACCCACCTTCCGCTAGATCTGCAGCTATATAGCCACTATCTAAGATAATTGTTCGTTTTTTGTATTCATTAACAATGTTATTATCATGGGTAACCATAATGATTGTTGTATTTTCTTCTTCATTTATTCTCTCCAATAAACGCATAATACCTTGCGACATTTCTGGGTCTAGATTTCCCGTTGGCTCATCAGCAATTAATAGTTTTGGCTTGTTTGCAATAGCTCTTGCGATTGCAGCCCGTTGCTGTTGTCCACCAGATAATTCAGATGGAAATGAATTTGCCTTATCAGATATTTCTACTAATTTTAATACTTCTCGTACTCTTGCTCTTGCTTCTTTAGTCTTCATTCCGACTACCTCAAGGGCAAAATATATATTTTCAAATACCGTTTTTCTCTCTAATAATTTAAAGTCTTGAAAAACAACGCCAATATTGCGGCGATAGTACGGTACTTTTGAATGTCTTAATTTTCCTACATTAACTCCAGCAATGACTGCTGTGCCGGCCGTTGGTATCTCTTGACCATCGATAATTTTTATCAAAGTTGATTTACCCGAGCCAGTGGCCCCTATAACGTAAATAAACTCCCCGTGCTCTATATGCATATTAATGTCATATAAGGCGTTTACTCCATTAGGATATTTTTTTGATATAGATTTTAACTCTACCATTTACACACATCCTTCCAATTAATTATAACATAAATTAAGAGTGGTAAAAACTCATATTTATATTATTAAAATGTATTATAACATATAATGATATAATGTTTATGACAATAGGAGCGATAAGATGAAGCAAATAATCAACAATTGGAAAGACTATGAAATATTAGATTTTGGAGCTGGGATTAAGTTTGAACGCTGGGGCAATGTAGTCCTAAAACGTCCAGACCCTTTAGCCATTGGCAAAATAGCAAACTATCATAATCTCAATAATAAAACTAACATTTACTATGACGATTTAACTGGAAAAGGTAAGTGGGTTTTTAAGGATAAAACACCTGCCACTTGGACCATAAATTATAAAGATATGGTCTTTAAAGTTTCACCTACTTCTCACAAACACTTAGGATTATTTCCCGAACAGACTGTTAACTGGGACTTTGTCAGAGATAAAATTAAAAATAGTAATAGACCAATCAAAGTTTTAAACCTTTTCGCCTATACGGGAGCCGCGACTATTAATGCCGCAAAAGCGGGTGCTGTTGAAGTTGTCCATGTTGACGCCCTTAAACAAGTAAATGATTGGGCCAAAGAAAACAGTATTTTAAGTGGTAGTGATGACAAATTGATTCGATATATTTGTGATGATGCAATCACTTTTTTAAAAAGAGAAGTTAAGCGTGGTAATAAATATCAAGCCATTATAATGGACCCACCAAGTTTTGGTCGGGGGCCTAAAAATCAGATTTGGAAATTTGAAGATAACATTGATGAACTATTAAAACTTGCAACCCAACTTTTAGAAGACCCTTTGTGTTTAGTTATAAGTGTTTATAAAACTGACTTTTATCAAGAAGATTTAAGGCATCTTTTGGGTAAATACTTGCCAAAACAAAATATTTCAACCTATGATTTATTTTTACCAGCGACTTCAAAAAAAATACTCCAAGCCGGCATAACCGGAATTTATCAAGTATAATAAAACTTAAGACTAATCATTATTTACTAAAAAACATATCAATTTAGATATGTTTTTTGCCTATTATATCTCTAAAAAATCGTATATTTCTTTTCTGCGTAGTTCACAATCATTAAACCCGGTTTCAAATAAGTCATTTAACTCTGTAACATCGCCACCAAAACGTGATATGTTAAAGGCCTTTGTGGGATATATTTCAATCGCCTTTTTTTCTTCTACTAATTTATTGATTACATCACGTTGATGATAGTAAATCTTACTACGATCTTTAATTTTTTGTCTAAGTTCACTATATTTATTATAAAAAATAGCAAAGTATAAGTTAGTTAAAAAGCCAGTTGGTTTTCTAACATAAGACCTAGGCTTTGTCGTTATTACTACATGCTTGTCAATTTTTTTCTCAATACTACGTTCAATTGGAATCATATAAGCAAGACCAGCATCAATATATTTAACCCCATCGATAACTACGGGCCTTCCAGCAATTGGAATTAGGCTTGCTGCTTTTAAAATTTTGTAGTCTTCGTCAATATCTTTAGTATTCACCCAGATCGTTTTACCAGCTTTGATATCAAAGATTCCAACCTCTGATTCATTTTTATTCGCTCTAATTGCCGCTAAATCTAATGGAGCCAACTTTTTTAAGGCATAGTCAAATAAATGATTGTAGCCAACTAGTGTTCCTTCTGTAAGCAATGGTACTAGACCTTTTTTAAACTCTTGGGCTCCTATTGTAACTGCGATATCTTTTAAGTACTTTTGGTCGCCGGTTAAGTAATTACTTAAATGCTGGGCACCTGAGGATATTCCAACATTATAATCAAATTCTATTCCTTCATTTAAAAACCAAGCCAAAGCTCCTGCGGTATATGCACCTCTTAAGCCTCCGCCTTCTAATACTAAACCTGTCTTCATAAAATCTCCTTCTATAATAATGGGCTAAACAACCCGAGAAATGATCTAATAAACTTTTTATGTAATGGAACACTATTAACGTCTTCTATTGTTATTTCAATACTTTCACTAAAAGTCGTTATAAAATCCATCTTCATTGAGTCGATAGCGTCACTTTCATACATTAAGGCTCCACTTTCAAAATTTAGATAATAACTTCTAAAGTCAATATTTGCTGAGCCAACAACACCCATCTTATCATCTGCCAAAAGATTTTTCGAGTGAATAAATCCTGGTGTGTATTCAAATACTCTAATTTTGTTTTCAACTAATTCACGGTAGTTTGATTTTGTAATTGCATGTACATACCACTTATCTGGTTTATGCGGAACAATTACTCTAACATCAACCCCATTTTTCTTTGATAATATTAACATCCGCATCATTTCATAACTTGGAATAAAATATGGAGTCATTATATACAAATAATGCTTAGCATTATTAATAATATTTAAGTGAATATTTTCGCCTAAAGTTTCCATGTCAGTTGGACTGTCTGAATATGGTTGGACAAGTCCTTGAGCTTTTACTTTATAATTTGGATTATATTGTGATAAGTCTTCATCAATCTCATAGACAGAATTCCAAAACTGTAAAAACATTAAAGTTAAACTCCAAACAGCTTCACCTTCAAGTTTGATGGCGGAATCTTTCCAATGGCCAAATCTTTCAAATTGATTAACATATTCATCACCTAAATTAATTCCACCTAAAAAGCCAACCTTGCCATCAATCGTTAAGATTTTACGGTGGTCGCGGTTATTCATTCTGACAAGTAAAAGTGGTCGTAAACGATTAAAAATATGAACCTTAATTCCATATTCAGCTAGTTTATGATGATAGTTTTTTGGTAAATTTGAAATTGTGCCAAAATCATCATACATAACCCTTACATCAACACCCTCTTTAACTTTTTCAACTAAAATGTCTAAAATGCTATTCCACATTACGCCTTCTCTTACAATGAAGTATTCTAAAAAGATATATTTTTTTGCTTTTTTCAATTCAACCAACATTGCTTCAAACTTGGCTTCACCAACTGGATAATAATCTACTTGCGTATTATCATAAACTGGAAAGGCTGAGTTTTTAAGCACATAATTAAATTGCTTATACACATTAAAGTCTTCTTCTTTTATTCTTTCAATAATAGCAAGATCTTGGGGCAAAAGTTTTTCTGCCTTGATATTAGTTTGTTCATTCAAATTCCTTAATCCCTTAGGAACCTTCCGTTTGGCAAACATCAAATACACAAGGGCACCAATTCCTGGAAACAAAAGCACAATAATAATCCATGCAACTGAAATCGATTGATTTTGATTTGAGTTAACTAAGTGCATAACAATAAAGAACCCGACAAAACTTAAAATAATGTCTACTTGCTGAGGTAGACCCCCAAAAAATTGTAAAACGATGTACAATTGAATAAATATTAATAGTACAATTAGCGCAAAACGACTGGTTAAAAATCTCAACAATTTTCTAATCATAATCCACCTCATTATCTTTTACTATTATAGCACAATGATAAAGGCTAAGGCGGCTTATCAAAGCCTTTCTAATTGAAACTTTAGCTAATAAAACATATAATGATAGTAGAAAGAAGGTAGTCAGATGAAATTTGGATTTGTTGGAACAAACTTTGTTAGTGAATTTATGCTAGAAGCTTCAAACCTTGTCGATGGTTTTGAACTTGCTGCAGTTTGCAGCCGTTCATTAGAAAATGCAAAAGCTTTTGCCAAAAAGCATAATGTAGAATATTATACTGATGATTATAAAGATTTTTTAAACCAAGATATTGATGCAGTCTATTTAGCTGTCCCCAATGTTTTACACAAAGACATAGCAATTTTCTTTTTAGAAAATAAGATTCCAGTCTTTTGTGAAAAGCCTATGGCAAGTAATGTTGATGAAGTTAAGGCAATGATCGCGGCATCTAGAGCTAATGATACTTTATTGGCTGAAGCTATCGTACCTGTTTACACGCAGGCCTTTAAAGTAATAAAAGATAACCTAGAAAGAATTGGGAATGTTAGACGAGCCGTGATTAGTATGGGACAGTATTCATCACGATATGATGCTTATCGAAAAGGAACTATTTTAAATGCCTTTAAACCTGAACTCTCAAATGGTTCAATTATGGATATTGGAATCTACCCACTTTCATTAGCTATGGGTCTTTTCGGAAAGCCTAAGTCTGTTTTTGCCAATGCCTACTTGCTTTCAAGTAAGGTTGATGGTCTTGGAACAATGATCTTAAATTATTCTGATAAAGAAGTAATAATTATGCATTCAAAAATAGTTGACCAATTACTACTTTCGGAAATTCAAGGTGAAGATGGCACGATTCAATTTGACCATGCCAGTATTCCAAAGAAGGTTGTTTTAATTCCTCGCAATGGCGAACCTGAAGTATTATTTGAAGATGACCAAAATAGTTTAATGTATTATGAGCTGACAGCCTTTATGGACGCTTTTAAAAAAGGATTAGTTGAAGTTCCTGAAGTAACGCATCAAATGATCTTAGATGTTCATACCGTGCTTACTGAAGCTAGAAGACAAACTGGAGTTATCTTTCCAGCTGACCTTTAAACCAAAAAAAG
>JAAZDW010000010.1 GCA_012512595.1 Erysipelothrix sp. | reverse complement strand
TACAGCCTTTACATCAGTAAATACTAACGTAGGTCCAAAAAATAAGACAAAAGCAGTCATTATTGCTAAAAACCGTTTGCTAAATTTTTTCATATTAAAAGTCCTCCTTGGCTACATGATAACATGTAAGCGCTTACTGTCAAGGGTCTTTTTATTGTGTGGTTTAGTGTTTTTTTAATTATTTATTACGTGGATGTGCTAAATTGTAAATTTCTTTAAGCTTATCTACTGATACGTGGGTATATATTTGTGTTGTCGAGAGATTGGTATGGCCTAATAGTTCTTGTACAACCTTGATATCGGCGCCATTATCTAAAAGATGTGTTGCAAATGAGTGTCTTAGCATATGTGGATGAATGTTTTTATTTAAACCACTATTTAAAACCACTTTATCAAGAATATATTGAACTCCCCTACTTGTTAATTGATTATTTCGGTTATTTACAAATAACCAATTGTTACCAATCTTTTTTACTTTTCTTTGGTTTAAGTAATCTTGTAGTAAAGTTTGGATCCCATAATGAAAAGGAACAATCCGTTCTTTGCTACCTTTGCCCAAGACTTTGATATATCTTTCTTCTAAATTAATGCTCTCTAGAGTCATATCGACTACTTCACTAACTCTTAAGCCACAACCATACATCATTTCAAACATTAATCTATTTCTTAATGAAAAAAAATCTTTAACCTCAATTGATTCAAGCAATTGTTCAATTTCATTGTAGTATAGAAAGTCGGGTAAGTTTTTATCTTGTTTAATTTGCTTAACCCTTAAAAATGGATTATCTTCAAAATTATGAAATTCAATAAGATAATAGTAAAAAGATCTTAGTGAAGACAAATTTCTTGAAAGTGTACTATCTCCAAGTTTTATCTCACTAAGTTCTCCTAAGCGTAATTTAGTTATATATGTGCGCACTAAAAGATTGTCTACATCCTTGAGGTCATTTACCGTCTCAGATAATAAAAAATCAATAAATCGTTTAATATCACGTTTGTATGCATCGAGGGTATTATTTGATGCGGACATTGTCACAGTTAAGTATTTTGTATATTTATCTAAATAATCATACATTTTCTTTCAACTCTTTTATAATACTTAAAGCTAACTCTGCAGTTTTTTCTCTTCTAATTCTCTTAGATGCCTTAAATGAAAATTTAATTAATCCGTGATTTACATTCATTGGTTGAAAATTATCTGGATCTGCATGACTAATATAATTGGCAAGTGAGCCTATCATTGTTGAATTATCAAGGTCTAACAACGGCTCATTTAAAACTAGTTTAGACATATTTAAACCAGCTAAAAGTCCCATCGCCGCACTTTCAATATAGCCTTCTACTCCGCTAAATTGTCCAGCAATCATTAAATTAGGACGTTTTTTTACTTGTAAGTTATGATTTAGTATTTTCGGTGAGTTTAAGTAAGCATTTTTATGCATTACTCCATATCTAACAATTTCAGCTTTTTCTAAACCTGGAATTAATCTAATAATTCTTTTTTGTTCAGGCCAGGTTAGGCGTGTTTGAAAACCAACAATATTATAGAGTGTTTTAGCAAAATTATCTTGTCTTAATTGAACAACTGCATAAGGTCGGTCATTTTCATCTTTTTCTAACCCTACTGGTTTCATTGGTCCAAACAAAAGTGTTTTTTCACCCTGTTTTGCTATTTCTTCAACCGGCATACACGCATTAAAGAAGGTTTCTTCTTCATAGTCTTTTGAAGGAACAGTTTTCGCATTTTTTAATTCATGGTAAAAATTATCAAATTCAGTTTTAGTCATTGCACAATTTAAATAGTCAGGAGTCCCACGATCATATCTTGACTTATAGTAAACCTTGTTTAAATCAATTGAGTCAATATCTATAATTGGGGCAACAGCATCAAAAAAGTGTAAATAATCTTCAGAAAAATACTCGCCAACGGCTGTTGCAAATTTACTACTTGTTAAAGGCCCGGTGGCAATTATTGTAAATCCTTCAGGAATTTTTGTTACTTCTTCTCTGATTATTTCAATATTATCAAAACTTTCTAAAGTTTTTGTTACTTCTTTTGCAAAAGCATCACGGTCGACTGCTAAGGCACTGCCCGCTGGTAGTGAACACTTATCAGCTGCCTTTAAAATTAAACTATCTAAAAGCCGCATTTCAGCTTTTAATAAGCCTACTGCATTTATAATATCATCACTTCTAAAAGAATTTGAACAAACAAGTTCCGCAAAGTATTTTGTTTGGTGAACATCAGTTTGGACTTTTGGACGCATCTCAAATAAAATGACATCTATCCCTCTTTTAGCTAATTGATAGGCAGCCTCACTTCCTGCAAGGCCGGCTCCGATTATATTTACTTTCATTTTATTCTTCCTGTTTCTTTGAAGTTTCAACTACTTCAGTGTTTTCTTCAACCGCAACATCTTCGTTTGCTTCAGCATCTTCTTCTTCGGGATCAATGTTTCTTAAGTAACGACACTTTGGAAATCCACTACAGCCAATAAAGTAGTCACCACGGCGGTTTTTCCTTTTAATTAAAGGTTTTCCACACTCTGGACATTTTTCTTCTAAAAGTTCTGGTCCTTTTCTTAACTTTGAAGGGTCTACTTCGACTTCGTTGCCATCTTCATCGATATTTCTTAAATAACGACAACTTGGAAATGAACTACAACCAATAAAGTATTTACCAAAACGATTTTTTCGCTTTATTAAAGGACTGCCACATTGTGGACATTCTTCTTCTAATAATTCTGGTTCTTTTTTATTAGGGTCGACAATCGGACGGGTATATTTACACTTAGGATATTGGTCACATGAAATAAAGTTACCATAGCGACCATCGCGAATAACCAGTTGTCCTTCTTCACATTCTGGACATTTTTCACCAATTTTTTCTGGTTCAATTTTCTCCATGTTTTCATAGGCATTGTCAACTAGTGGTGTAAACTGTTCATAGAAATTTGTTAACATTTCTAATCTTTCACGGTCACCATCGGCAATCTTGTCTAAGTCATCTTCCATTTGTGCAGTATATTTTTCATTTATTATTTCATTAAAGAATTTTTGAAGTTCAGTATTAGTTAAAAGCCCACGTTCAGTTGGCCAAAAGACTTTAGTACTTGATGTTTCTGTACTTGGTTTATAATCAACATAATTACGCATGGTAATTGCATCAATAATCGAGGCATAGGTACTTGGTCTACCAATACCTAATTCTTCAAGTTCTTTGATTAGGCGTGATTCGGTATATCTTGAAGGTGGTTGGGTAAAGTGTTGTTTACCTTCAACCTTTTCTGACTTAATAATTTCTCCTTCTTCAAAAAGTGGTAAGGTTTGTTCAGTTACCTGCTCAAACTGGGAATATAGCTTTAAATATCCATCAAATAGAATTCTTGATCCAGAAACTCTAAAGTCATAGTCATTTTGTGAAAAGACAATTGTGTTAGTTTCCATTTTGGCATCTTTCATTAATGAAGCCATTGTCCGAGCATATATTAAGTTATATAAGCGAAATTGGTCTGGCGTTAAAAACTTTTTAATATCACTTGGTTTGAATTCAGGATGGGTTGGACGAATTCCTTCGTGGGCATCTTGAGCTTTTTCATTTGTAGCTGGACGATACTTTCCGACATATTCTTTTCCATAAGTTTCCTCTAAAACTTTATAAGCATTATCTATAAATGTTGGGCTTAAGCGATATGAGTCAGTACGCATATAAGTAATTAGTCCAACTAGTTCGTCATTAACCATGACTCCTTCATATAAACCTTGGGCAACACGCATCGTCTTTTTAGCACTAAAACGAAGCTTTGTCGAAGCTTCTTGTTGCATTGTGGAAGTTATAAAAGTTAACTTAGGTTTTTTATTTCTTTTTCTTGACTTAACTTCACTAACGACAAAGTCATCTTGACACTCACTTATTATCTTGTCAGCTTGTTCTTTGTTTTCAATTTTTGGTTTGCGTTTTTTATAGTGTGAAAGCTCACTTTCAACAATTAAATCTTCTTTTTTAAAGTTAGCCCATATGCTCCAGTATTCTTCAGAAATAAAGGCATTGATTTCTGCTTCACGGTCAGCAACAAGTTTTAAGGCTACTGACTGAACCCTACCAGCTGATTTACTTTTTATTTTTGATCTAAGTAAGCTAGAAAGTCTAAAGCCAATAATTCGGTCTACGACTCTGCGAGTTTCTTGCGAGTCAACTAAGTCTAAGTCAATTTTTCTTGGATGCTTAAAAGCTTCCAAAATAGCGTCTTTGGTTATTTCATTAAAGACGATACGGTTATTTTTATTTAAATCGACTTTTAATTCTTCAGCTAAGTGCCAAGCAATTGCCTCACCTTCACGGTCAAGGTCAGTCGCAATAAAAATTTCATCGGCATCTTTTGCCGCTTTTTTTAATTCCGCAACCGTTTTCTTTTTTTCTTTACTAATAATGTAATTAGGCTTAAAGTCATCATCGACATCTACACCTAATCCACCCTTACCGGTTGTTGCTAAATCACGGATATGACCTTTAGATGATAGTACTTGGTATTCATCGCCTAAATATTTTTCAATCGTCCTTGATTTTGAAGGGGATTCCACTATAACGAGTTTTTTCATTTAATCTTCCTTTGCTATATATTTATATGTAATTTTAATCATTCTTGTCTAATATACACTATTTTACGCATAATATAAAATATTTGCCTATATATTGTTGCATAAATCAATTAAATCTTCAATTAAGATAATATTCGCTCCCTGTTGAATCAGATAGTTACAGCCACTACCAGCGCTGTCTTCAATACTATATGGAAGTACATAAATATCTTTATTAAGCTCTAAGGCCTCATTAACCGTTAACATCGTCCCACTTCTTAAAGCCGCCTGGGTTACAACCACACTTTTTGAAAGTGCGGCAATTATTCTGTTTCTAAAAGGGAAGTAATAAGGTTTAGGCACAACCCCATTTGGATATTCACTAATAATCAAATTATCTTTTTGCATATAATTATATAAGTTAGTATTAGATTTGGGATATATATAATTTATTCCACTGCCTAAAACGGCAATACTCTTACCTTTTATTATTGAACTTTTATGTGCCTCACTATCAACACCTGCCGCCAGTCCTGATACAATTACATATTTATTTGATAAAATCGATGCAATCTGGTTAGTATATTTTTTACCATAAAGAGTCATTTTTCGACTCCCTACAATTGCAACTGCTTCCTTTTTTAAAAGTTTTATATCACCCTTATAAAAAAGTATAAAAGGCGGTTTTTTTAAACTTAATAATTTTTTTGGATAATCCTTATCACCTATTATAATAAAATTATCTTTACAATTTGCCTTTTTATAAGACTCCTTATTTAAAATAGCTTTCGCTATTTTGTTATAATCGCCATCATATTTTAGGGCATAATATAGGATTCTTTCTCGCATACAATCACCATTTAAATATAGGCGCATAAATTAAGTTTTCCTATAATTTGATTTTTAAGGTTGACTAGATTATAATACACAAGGATGGTGTAAAAAATGAGAAAAATTACAACAACAGCTTATGGAATTAGATTACCAATCATGCAAAGAAATGATAACTTAATTAACACAGTTGTCGACAGTTTACTAGAAGCATGTAACACCCATAACATTATTTTAAATGACAAAGATATTGTCGGTGTTACAGAAGCCTTAGTTGCAAGAACTGAAG
Source organism: Erysipelothrix sp. (assembly GCA_012512595.1). Classification (GTDB taxonomy): domain Bacteria; phylum Bacillota_I; class Bacilli_A; order Erysipelotrichales; family Erysipelotrichaceae; genus JAAZDN01. The sequence continues at coordinate 93,061 of JAAZDW010000010.1, read as the reverse complement.
GAAATTATGCAACTATTGATGATATTGCAAATGATGTTAGAGAAAAATTTACCGATGATACTGTCGGTGTAATTTTTCCGATTCAATCTCGAAATCGTTTTTCAATCATTCTTGAGGGAATTGCAAAAGGTGTTAAAAAAGTCATCTTACAATTGAGTTATCCTACTGATGAAGTAGGTAACCGCCTTGTCAGCAATAAAGCAATCTTAGAAAAAGGTGTTAATCCTTTTTCAGACATTTTTAATGAAAAAGAATTTCGAGAAATATTTGGGTATGAGACAAAACATTTATTTACTGGTTTAGACTATATTGAGTTTTATAAGTCAATTGCTCCAAATATCGAAATAATTTTTTCAAATAATCCACTTGCAATCTTAAATTATACAGACAGTGTAATTGTGGCAAGCATTCATACCCGTGTTGAAGATCAAGATGTCATCTTAAATAATGGTGGAAAAAACGTTATTACCCTTGCTGATATCCTAAATAAACCAAATGACAACCATGGTTATAATGAAAGATTTGGAGTCTTAGGTTCCAATAAAGCAACTAACAGCGAAGTCAAACTATTTCCAAGAACTAGTGAGACTGTAGTCCAAGATCTTAATATCCGCTTAAAAGAAGCGACAGGTAAAAACCTTGAAGTCTTAGTTTATGGTGATGGCGCTTTTAAAGATCCAGTGGGTGAAATATGGGAGTTAGCTGACCCTGTTTCGGCGGTTGCCTTTACAGATGGTTTAAAAGGAACACCAAGTGAAATGAAAATAAAATATATTGCGGATAATCAATTTAAGGATTTAAGAGGTAAAGAATTAACTGATGAAATTGTTAAAACGCTTAAAACGACAACACTAGATAGTAGTAATAAAGATTTGTCTGAAGGAACTACTCCACGACAAATTAGTGATTTAGTCGCAAGTCTGTGTGACTTAACTAGTGGAAGTGGCGATAAAGGAACCCCAGTTGTTTTAGTTCAAGGATACTTTGATAATTACTCAGATCAATAAAAACTTTAAATAAAGCTTCACTTTTTGATAAGTGAAGCTTTATTATATTATTCTCTTGCATCTACATCTTCATAGCCACCGCGATCAAAGGCACTTGCAGCATATGAACATCTTGGAATGATTTTGTATTTATTTTCGCGCGCAAATTCTACCCCTGCTTTTAATAAATCACTAGCTAAACCTTGACCACGATACTCTGGGTCAACAACTATCCCATTTACATACATTGTCTGATCTACAATACCATATTGTAAAAACCCAATCATTTCATTATCTTTCATAAGTGAAAATTTGTCTTCGCTATGTTCTAACTTCATAAACACACTCCCTCTATATTTTTATTATACCAATCTTATTAATTAAAAAAAGTTATATGCAATTATAAATGAGAGTTTAAAGTTGTTTTTGATTTAAAAATATATTTTAAAATGATACAATAGATTTGGGAGTTGATTGAATGAAGTTTAATTATCATGCAGTCGGAAAAAAGGCTAGAATTAAGAAAACACTGTTATTTGGGATACCACTTTCAATAGTAGTTGCGGTTGTTGGATCATTTGTAATAAATCTTGCAAAATCAATGGGATTCAACATTTTTTATTATGGAGCGGTCTTAGGGATTGGTTATGTTATTGGGGTCGCGGTTAAAAAAATTGGCCGTGGTACAACTAATGAATTTTTATATATAGCTGGCATTTTGGCATTTTTTAGTATTTCATTAGCACTGTTTTTAAGCTATCGCTTTGCTGGATGGCCAATTACAATCACAAGTTTTATCTTTAATGATCTGTTAGCGCTGCCTACAATTCAAAATGATTTCACTTTAATTGTAGTTAGTTTTGGAGTTGCTGTAGCGGTCTTTCAAGCTAATACAGTTCAAATTAGATAATAATGACTTCTTATCGTAAAACATTTCTAGAAGTTAATTTAACTAATCTAGAATATAATTATGATTTCTATAAGAATAAAACTAAAAAGGCGATATTTACTGTCGTAAAGGCTAATGCTTATGGAATGGGTGCAGTTGAAATTGCCCGCTGTTTAGAAAAGCTTAATACTGACTACTTAGGGGTTGCAACCTTAGATGAAGCTGTTGAACTAAGACAAGCTGGCATTATAGCACCAATCTTAGTGATGGGCTATGTTGCTGTTAATGATGTAAAAATTGCCATCGAAAATAATATTACCTTAACAGTTGTTAGTTTAACTTGGGCTAAAAACTTAACTTTACAAGGTCACAAAAATCTAAAACTACATTTAAAAGTGAATACAACAATGAATCGCTTGGGTCACAATTCACTTGAAGAGGTTTTAGAAAGCATTAACCTTTTAAAAAATAATCATAACCTTGAGGGCATCTTTACTCATTATTGTTGTGAAGACAATGAAACGGCCTTAAAAGACTTTAATCACTTTAAAAATATTGTAGAGAGTTTAAATTTTGACTTTAAATGGATTCATGCTTCTAATAGTTATAATGCTTTATATTTAGAAGAAAACTTAACTAATGCGATTAGAATTGGTATTGGTTTATATGGAGGCTATAAAGAAGCAGGCTTAAAAAATATTGCAAGTCTTAAAACAGAAGTTGCACAAATAAGAATGCTAAATGCTAATGAAACAGTTAGTTATGGTGCTACATATACTGCGCAATCAAAAATGAAAATTGCGGTTTTAACAATTGGCTATGCTGATGGAGTCTTAAGAATGGATACAGGCAGTAATGTTTGGATTAATAATAATTACTATCCTATTGTCGGAACAATTTGTATGGATCAATTAATGGTCGCAATCGATGATAAAGTAGCTGAAAATGCAATGGTCGAAATCTTTGGTGAACATATTGATGTCGAAGCTATCGCAAAATCAAGAAAAACGATTATTTATGAAGTTTTTACGACAATCTCAACAAGAGTTTTTAGAAAATATATAAGATAACTTAAGATATAAAAAGCACAACTTTTAAAAAGGAGTTGTGCTTTTTTATTGGTTAACTTATATTTCGACTCGTACGATGTCGCCCTTAATATTTGGATTTTTATCAAAAGCTTCCTTGAGCGCGACTCTTTGTTCTGGTTTTGAAGGTCTACATAAAGATATTTTATTAGCTTCTCCTTCAACTAAACCTTTTGCAAAGTTTGCACAACCTGGAAAACCACAGGCCCCACAATTATACCCTGGTAGAAGTTCTGTAATTAAATCAATTAAAGGATCTTGTGTTACAACTAATCTATCAGCCGCAACACCTAAGATAAATCCTAAGATTAAACCTGCTGCCATCATTAATAATATTGCATAAATAAGCACTACAAAACCTCCTTGATTCTTTTTGTTGGATGTATTTCACATGTAGAAACTGAACACCCATGACATGATGCACTTGCAACTTCAGCACCCTCTGGAATTGGGGTAATACTATTAAAGTAATACATCATTGCATAAAAGCCTGCTAAAACGGCAAATAATAATACTGCGTATCCCATTTTATACCAAACCTGCTAATCCACCAAAAGCAATAGCCATTAATCCGGCCGTAATTAATGCGATTGGATTTCCTTTAAAATACTTCGGAACATTTGCACTTTGAAGTTTTTGTCTTGTACTTGAAAATATAAACAAGACAAGCATAAATCCTGCTGGTACACCTAATGCATAAACAACCACTTCACTAAATGAAAGCATTTTAGCAGTTGTAAGTGCTACATATAATACTGCACAGTTGGTTGTGATTAAAGGTAGAAAGATTCCTAAACTTTTATATAAGGCTGGAATTTTCACCTTTAAAAATAACTCAACTAACTGAACAAAGGATGCAATAATTAATATATATAAAACTAGATCCATGTATTCAATATCTAATGAAACCAAAACTTTATTTAGGAAAAAAGATAGAATACTGGATATAAACATAACAAACGTAACGGCAAATCCCATCCCAACTGCTGATTTTTTATCTTTAGAAACTCCTAAAAATGGACATAAGCCTAAAAACTTAGTCAAAACAACGTTTTCGATAATCATTGCGCCAATAAATATTTGAACAAAATTCATTATTGTTTAACCCCTTTCCGATCTTCCTTAAGATAAGCAAATAAAGCTGAAAACAAGGCAAATGTAATAAATGCGCCTGCTGGGGCTTTAAATAAACCTATACTTAACATTTCTGCTAGACCTTCACTTAAACCAAGACTAAAGATTTGGACTCCAGTAAATGGATTACTTAAGACAAATCCACCAGTTCCTAATATTTCTCTGGTTAAAGAAATTAAGACTAAGGCTAACATAAAACCAAGACTCATACTAATTGCATCTATAATTGAATCCTTAACTGAATTTTTTGATGCAAAGCTTTCAGCTCTACCAAGAATAATACAGTTGACCGCGATCAATTGAATAAATGTTCCAAGTGAGCTATGTAAGTCTGGTGTGTAAGCTGCCATTAATAAATCAACTGATTTAGTTAATGAAGCGATAATAACAATATAAACCGGAATTCTAATTTCATTTGGAGTAATATCTTTTATTAAAGAAACAATAATGTTACTTAATAATAAGACAAACATAACTCCTACACTCATTCCAATAGCGTTATCTAGGGTTGTAGAAACTGCAAGTACTGAACATAATCCTAAAAATAGCGAGAATACAGGATTACTTTTAATTAAACCCTCTTTTAAATTTTTAAACATCCTATTCCTCCTCTACTCTATATCTTCTAAAACTAATTTAACTGCACTAATCAGTGAGTAACTAGTAATTGTTGCTTCTGAAATTGTATCCACTTCAGTGTCTGTAGATGAAACTCCCGTAAATAATTCAAAGTATTTTGGATTATCTACATTGTCACCAAACCCCTTAGTGTCTCCAAATTCTTTCATTGTGATACTAACAATTTCCTTAGTTAATGGATCTACTTCGATTTCAAATACGTTTTCCTTGTAATCTGGACTTGGATATTCTGCATCTTTTAAGCCATAACCTTCTGCTGAAACTGTGTATAACATATTGTCAACTCCAACTCCTTCTTTTGAAACTAGGGTTGCCTTATATTTTAAAACTTTTTCATCACTAATTAAAACTTTTTTACCAAGTGTTGGTTCTGGTTTTTCAATAACAATTTCGCCACCACTTAAATGTTCAGCAGCAATTTTAATTCCACTATTAATAGCGACCGATGAAACCGTAGCACCACTTGAGACATCAAGTTGTTCTGTAGCTGATTTTCCAATTAACAGATTTGCATATCCATCTGTTTCAATTACATCACCAAAACCTGGTGTTTCACTATGATTTATAATAGCAATACCCTTAATAGTTGCATTTTCATCAAAGCCAACTAAGTATACAATTTCACCACCATAACCACGTGATACAATTTTATATACATAACCTTGACCGCTAACTTCAAACAAATCAGTTAGTCCATCAATTTCTGCAACTTCTTCAGTTTTTTGGACAAATTCTCCATCAGGGAAAATTTTAACTAAGTTGACTCTTTCCTTTTCAATTTGTGCTGTGGCAATTGTTTCCTTTGTTAGATCGTTAACTAAAGAAAGGATTCCACCTGCTAAGCCTGCGGTCAATGCCAGAAACAATGCTAAATATAATGCTCTTTTCATTTTATCCCTCCTACTTCTCTAACTCTTGTGCAACTGCATTTAAGGCACTAATTAATGAATAACTAGTTTTTGTTGCATTTGAAACTGTGTCATACTCTTCACTATCATTACTTAAGTCTTTACCAATAAATTTGTCAAAGTATAAGTCATCATTAATGATATCTCCAAAACCTTTGGTATCCCCAAATTGGGTCATTGAAATTGAAACAATTTTACTTGATGCTGTTTCAACGGTTATCTCAAAGATATTTTCAGTATAGGCTGGATTTGGATATTCAGAATCTTTTAATCCATAACCTTCAGCTGCAACAATAAAGACTGTATTAGCCCCATCGACACTTTGATTTGTTATTTCCGTTTCATATCTTGTAACTTCTTCAGCTACAATTGTAGTTTTAACTCCTAAGTCAAGAACTGGTTCAACCGCTTTTGTTGATGCAGCAACCCATGTAACACTTAAGCCTGTTATTAAAACCATAGATAAGGCACTTATTAAGTATGTTTTTTTCATTTGTGTTTGTTGGCCATCTAAAAAGTCTTCAATAACTGGTGTCAACATATTCATTATTAATATTGAGAAAACGACCCCTTCTGGAAGGTTGGCTTTAAATCTAATTAATAAAGTAATAATTGCTGCCCCAAAAGCAAAGATAACTCTTCCGGTTTTTTGGGTTGGACAGGTTACAGGATCTGTAATCATAAACACCGCTCCAAATAAAGCGCCACCTGACATTACAAAGGCTAGTGGATACCAAACTCCTAAACCATTTATCATTCCAATAATACCAGCTGAAACAAATAAAGTTGTTACATAAATAAGTGGCATTCTAAAATCTATAACTTTTCTAATTGCTAAAACAATTCCTACAATAATCAAAACTAAAGCAAAGGTTTCCCCGATTGCACCAAAATGATCTCCCATTAGTAATTGTTTTAAACCTAAATGAGTAAAAGCCTTTGAATCAAAAGCAGCTGCCGATGGCAACCAACTAAATGATGCCATTAAGTTTGCAGGTGTTGCGCTTGTAAAAACATCACTAGTTTTTACAACTGATTCAACAACTGGTTTTGCAAAGCTTGAAAAAACAATTGCTCTCGCTACCCCAGCTGGATTGAAAATGTTTTGACCAAAGCCACCAAAGATGACTTTTCCAAAGATAACTCCAATAGCTGTTGACATTGCAACAACATATAAATTAGTTGTTACTGGAATACATAAGGCAAATATCAAGCCTGTAACCCAAGGAAACTCTTGTACAAAAACATCTTTTACACTTTTCTTATTTTTTAGTCCGACTGCTACTTCGATAACAATATTCGATAAAACTGCTGCAGCAGCTACATATAGTACTCTTAGTCCTACTGTTAGATCAACTTTGGTTGTGTAGTAGTATACAGATGCAGCTAATACAACTAACAGTCCAATAGTTAGTTCAACCATCATGCCGACTGTAGATTGTTTATCTCGATAATTTGGACTTACTCTTGAAATAAAATTCACAATATTCCTCCTACTTTTTCTTTAAATTTGTAACTATTCGTTTAGCGATGATTACTTCTTGCATGACATCAATTTTAGATGGACACACATATGAACATAGTCCACACTCGATACATTTATCTGCTCTAAGTTTAACTAAGGTATCAAAATCCAAAGCTTTACGAGCTTCCATTATTCTAACTGGTTGTAGACCAGCTGGACAATAATCTGAACAGGCTCCACATCTCAAGCATGCAATTGTTTTTAAATCTTTTGGCTTTAAGACTGTTACTGCATTAGAATATGGTGAAATAACATAGTCAGCATCTTTCATTGTGTTACCCATCATTGGCCCACCATTGATTAATAAAACATCTTCAACTGATGTATTATCACTGGCTTCAAGTAATTCTTTTACTTGGGTTCCAACTAGTACTTTTAAGTTTTGAGCAATGTTGATTGCATCTCCACTAACAGTCACAATTTTTTCTACAATTGGCATCCCATTATCCATTGCCTGACCAAGTTGGATAGCTGTTGTTGAATTATTAACAATTAACCCAATTTCAGATGGAAGGTTATCATATTCTTTTTTATATAAGTATCTGATTAATGATCTTTCCCAGCCCATTGGGTATTGATCTGGTACTTCGACAATCTTAATACTAGGATCTGTGATTGCTGCTTGCATTTTTTTTACTAACTCTTTTTTATTTCGTTTTATCGCAATTACAACTTCATTGGCATTAGCCATTTTTTTCATTGCTAAAACACCGTTCATTAAATAATTAAGATTAGCTTGGACTTCTTTGTAATCGGCTGTTATATACGGTTCACATTCAACCGCATTAATAATTACTTTATCAATATCTTTTGCGCCACGATATTTGACATATGTTGGAAATCCTGCACCACCACATCCGACAATCCCCTTATTCATTGTAAATTGGACTAGCTCTTCGACACTAGCAGTTTTATAATCTATACCTTGTAAGTCTTCTTGTTCATATTTAAGGTCGTTTTCGATTACTACGTGGTCAACCATCCCTAGTGGATGTGAAATTTTAGTAATCTCTTTAACAACTCCAGACACACTTGAAAAAACCGGAACTACTAAACCGTCGTTTCTTACCCCTACGTTAGTCCCCACTTTTACTTGTTCGCCTTCTTTTACAAGTACATCAAAATTTGTACTATTTCCATTTGCCAATGGAATATAAACTGTCTTAACAGCTCTAAGTTCTAAAACATCAATGTGGTCAGTTAAATACTTGTGACCTTCGATGTGTTTACGCATATTTGCAAAAATTAAAGACATTTTTCTCATTCCCTTCCGTTTATTTATTATATCACAATATACTACTTTTTATAATGCAAGTTTAATGATTGTTCACCATTTAACAAGTAAAATCCCCTAAAAAAAGATATTCTTTATTATATATGAAATTTTATGATAAAATTACTTAGAGGTGCTATATGCTTAAAAGAAAAATCATTACAAGTCTTGTGATAATAGCCGCTATTTTAACAATATTTGCTATCACTTACGATGGGTACAACTATGCACCAAAGCGAATTAGACTTAATTTTCGCTACATTGAAAGTGATAAAATTCATGCCGATTTGGATGGACTTCAGATAGCTTTTATTAGTGATATCCACTACAATCTTTTTATGGATCAAGAGCGATTTGCTAAGGTAGTTTCTAAGGTTAATGAAACTAATCCTGACATAATTATCTTTCTTGGTGATTTAATCGATGACACCAATTTAGAAAGTTTTGATGATAAAACAAAAGCCACTCTCTTAACACAGTTGCAGAGTATGCCGGCAAAGTATGGAAAATTTGCGGTTTTAGGTGAGGCTGATTATGTTAGTGAAGAAATGAATGAAACTGTTAAACAACTATTATTTGCCTCAGATTTTGAAGTACTAAATAATGAAATGATAAAAATTAGCAAAGATACTAATAATGCTTTTCAACTAATTGGCATTGATAGTCCACTTAATGGTTTAGCTGACATAGAAACTGCATATAAAAATGTTAACTCTAAACTATTTTCTTTGACAATTCTCCATACCCCTGACACAAGCAAACTATTACCACAAAACTTAACTGATTTAGTTGTTGCCGGTCACAGTCATGGGGGTCAAATAAGAATTCCTTTACTTGGCCAAGTTTATAATCAAGAATTAGCAGAAGAATATTATTCAGGTCTTTATAACATTGGCGCGATAAAATTATTTGTCACAAATGGAGTTGGGACAACCAACAATGATATAAGAATCTTTGCCCCTGCCGAAGTTATGATTTATACTTTGAAAAGTAAATAAAACGCTTTATTTAAAACACTTATAATGAGTATTAAAATTTGATTAAATATCTAAAAAGCCCTAAACATTAAATGTTTAGGGCCTTCTTTAACTCTAATATAAATTATTTATTATAGTTTTTTATAATTGTCTTCTGATACTTCTTCAAGTTTATTTTCTTTAACTAAAGTTGTAACATTACGTTTAATTGTTGCTTCAACACTGTTGTTTTTTGGATAAATTTTTGCAGCTATGTCTTGATGTGCTAAAACATCATCAATACTAAATTTTTCTCCTACATGTCTATCAATAATAGTTTCTACAACTTGACTCCAAGTACTACCATAAGATTCTAAAGTATACTCTTCTGTTTTGGTTTCAACTACTTCTTCAACTACTGTTTCTGTTACTTCTTTAACTTCAACTTCTTCAACTACTGTTTCAGTTACTTCTTTAACTTCAACTTCTTTTTTAACAGTTTTCGGTTTAACTTCTGCTTTTACTTCGACAGCTTTTGGTTGTTTCGCTTTATTTTCAAGTGCTTGGTTTGCAATCTCTACTAATTGGCTAAAACCTTTTTCGTCATGAATTGCCATTTCAGAAAGCATTTTACGATTAATTTGGACATCTGCCAATCTTAAACCATGAGTTAGTTTTGAATATGTAGTGCCATTCATTCTTGCACCTGCATTAATTCTTGTTATCCACATTTTACGCATATCACGTTTAAGTTGTTTTCTTCCGATATATGCATATCTTTGTGAACGCATAACCTGTTCATTTGCTGTTCTATAGAGTCTATGTTTAGACCCGAAATAGCCTTTAGCTAATTTTAATCTCTTTTTTCTACGTGTACGACTTGCTACGTTTCCTTTTACTCTTGCCATTGTGTTCTCCTCCTAATTCTTACTAATTTTGTAAAAGCGAATTAATACGCTTTTGATCTGATGGGTGAACCAATGCAGATTTTCTTAATTGTCTTTTTTGTTTTGTAGTCTTGTGACTTGCCTTGTGTGATCTATAGCCCTGTGCTCTTTTCAGTTTTCCTGACCCTGTTTTCTTGAAACGCTTAGCAACAGAACTTTTAGTTTTCATTTTATTTTTTGCCATTAAATATTCCTCTTTCTATTTCTTTGGGTTAATAACTACAGACATAGTGTAACCATCCAAACGTGGTCTACTAGCAGGTTCTCCGTATTCGCTTAATGCTGCAATAAATTCGTTCATAACTTCCCGTCCAACAGACTGTCTAGTTATTTGGCGTCCTCTAAATCGCATATCAGCTTTAACTTTATTACCTTCTTTTAACCATCCAACTGCTTGTCTAACCTTTGTATCGAAGTCTCCGACATCAATTACTGGTGAAAGTCTTGTTGATTTGAGTTCTTGAACTACTTGATTTTTACGTTGTTCTCGTGCTCTTTTTTGTTGTTCGTATTTATGTTTACCATAATCTAATATCCTGGCGACAACTGGGTCTGAATTAGGTGATACAACTAATAAATCTAGGCCAAGTTTTCTGGCTTCCTCTAATGCTGCATTTTTACTCAAAACTCCTAATTTGTCTCCATTTACACTAATAACCATCATTTCCCTAAATGGGATTTTGTCGTTAATCAAGTCTCCTTGAGCTCTTTTTCTGTTTGAAATAATCATACACCTCCTATTGTGTAGTCAAATAAAAAAGTGTCCACAAAGACACCACTAAATAACATAAAGTTTATTGTTATGTAGCATGTACCTAAGGCTTGGGCCATCAGGTGAGAAGTGTCTTCTCTTTCTACTAATTTATTTACTTAATAATAATACCATAATTAAGCGTCTTTGTCAAAACTTAGCGTTTTTAAACAATTACTCAAAAATTATTTATCATTAATGTTCATTATACGCTATTATTCAATAAAGTAAATGAATATTATGATATAATCACAACATTGGAGGAAATTATGAAAAAGAGAAACAAATATACAAATTTAGCAAATGGTATGGCTTTTTTAGCCCTAAACAATGGGTCACCAGCCTTTACCCTATTATCAACATATGGTTTAATGATGATTAGAGATTTTACAATTAAGCAAAATGACCGCAATATGAAAATTAAAACTGAGGCTTTTATAGCTTTGAATATTCTTAGGGGTGCACTTAGTCTAATTATGACTTATCGCGAAATCTTTGAATTATCAATTGTCTTAGTCTTTTTAAACTTAGTAATCTTTGTAATGACACTAATTGTATTTAAAGAGGCTCTTGTTTACTTGTCAAAGCGCTTAGAAGAATTTGATCTAAGTAACTTAGTCGTTAAAGTTAGAGAAAGTTATTATACAGTAATTGTCGTTGAATCGCTTTTAATCGGCATTTCACTAGTAGTTTTATTTACTGTCTTCTTTCCCTTACAATTTTTATTAAACTTTACTTCATTATTTTTAAACCCGGGCTTTAATGTTATTATCAGTCTTGGCTTAACCCTGATAAAATATATTGCCTCAAGGTCATTCTCACGAGCTGCCGTAATGTTACACAACGCCGCTCAAATTTAATCTTAAAAAGGAAGCTTTCTTCAAAGCTTCCTTTTTTTATCTATTTTTTAACTTTTTTCTTAACTTTAAACATCCCTCTAGTTAAGCGAAGATAAATAATTAATCCAAACAATAAGGTCAAGATAAAACCTAAACCTATCCAAAACCAGAATAAGTTTCTTACTACTTCTATTTCTATTTGACCAACGCGCTCATTAAACTTAAAGTCCAAGTCACCCTGGTAGCGCTCTTTTGCCTTTATAATTATCTCACTACCCTCTTCACTTTTACTGATTTCTATAAAGTCTTTTTGGACTGAAGTTAGGACAAACTCAAAGTCATCAATTTTAGGATCATAGATAAATTCTTCGCCTTTTTTTAACTTAATTTTTTTAGCTAAAGTATTAGCTACCTTAACTGGATAGTCTGCAACAACTAGTAAGTCTTCATTTTGATAGGTTACTTTAATGCTTGTATTTCCGACCTCACTAAAATTGTAGTCATATTCTAAGTCCTCAACACTTAAAGTTTTACGGATATCATCTTTAACATAAAGAACCCTAACTAAATCAACATCAACTTCTTCATTAAGAAAAAAACCTTTATAAAGTGTTTTATCATCAATCGCTAATTCGTTTGCCTGTAGATTTATTTCATAGAGTGAATAAACTTTATTGTCGACAATAATATCTAAGCGATAAAAACCTTCATCATTAAGATCGAAATTATCAATTGTAAATATTGATTGATTTCCATTAACTATCGCTTTGTTATTAAAGTACCACTGATATTTTACACTTGATGGACTATCATGGACACTCCGAGGCAGTGGATTTATAAAGCCAATTTGAACTGATGTGTTTTTAGAAATCATCAAGTCAGCATAAGTAAAAGCATCATAACGCAGTTGATTTATAATTTCATTATCTTTACTCATTATTAGATTACTAAAATTGTCCCACTCACTTGTCTTTGGAAGTAAGACTATTGGAGGATTATTATTTAGATTAGCAAAGCTGTTATTGGCAAGTGAAGGTATGACTCCCCCTCCAAAAATAACTGATTGAATCCCACCTGAAATTGTGGTCACAAGATCTCCACCATCAAACAGTTTTCGATAATAATCATAGTTGTTGCCAGACTTGACAAAGATGTTAGGGCCTAAAAAGTCTGCTCCAACTAAATTAATTGAGAGTAAATTTTCCATAAATCCAAACATTGCTGCATTTACTTGAAACTTTTTAGGTAGATCTATTTTGCTTAAACTTGAACCTGTAAAGACGGCCTCTTTAAAACTTTTGGCTTGGCTTACATCTACATAATCTAAATGATTCGTATCTTGAAGTAATCCTTCTGAAAGAATAAAATCATTGGGGAATTTTATATTTTCAATCTTTGAAGATGCAAAAATGCCAACGCCTATTTCATTAGCATTTGAAATATCAATACTACTAAGTTTTAAGGTTTTGGCAAAGTAAAAATCAGGTAGCTTGTAAGTACTCGGAAAAATGACTTCTTCGATATTACTCTCCATAAAATCACCGACACCAAGGCGAGTTGCCCCTGACATGTCAATAGTTTTTAAATTTTTAGTCTTTGAAAACGTGTAGGCTTCAAGTGCATAACTTTTTGGCATTTTGACAAATTCAACAGCACTATTATAAAACACACCTTCTCCAATAGTATTGGCTCCACTAATATCAATATTAGTAAGATGTTTTGTATCTTTAAAGAAATACTTTGAAAGATCAAAATTTTGTTTAAAAATTACACTCTCAATACTACTTTTCAAAAATATCCCTTCATCAAAAAAACTAACTTCTGATAAGTCAACACTACGCAAATTTTGAGTGTTTTCAAAAACATAACTACCTAAACTATTAACACCATTTAATCTTACTTCACTTAGATAGCGGTTATTTTTGAAAAAATCATTAGCTAACTTATAGCCTTTTTTGCTAGAAGGAAAACTAAAACTTTCAATCTTACTATTACTAAAGGTTGTTAAAATTTCTAAGTCATCAAAAAAAGTTTTACTTAAGTCTACGGTCTTTAGATTAAAAACCTCTTCACTTAGAAATTTAAAGTCACTGTTATTAAGATTTCCTTTATTTATTGTTATTGAAACAACATCTTTTATATCACGCAAACCTAAGCGATCAGTTATGGCTTTTTCTAGACCACCACTTTTAACTTCCGCAATATCAAGATTAATATCTTTTTTAGAAATATCATTATTATTTAAATATATATTTTCTTTTGCGACAATTACTTGCGACATAAAAAGTGCGCCAATTATAAAGAGTAAAGAGAATAAAGATTTCCGCATATAATCTCCTCCAATTGTTTATATTATACTACACTGGACTCAGACACTCAATAAAGCTTTATAACATTGTGTAATAAGTGAATAAATGGTAATATTTATGATAGAAAGTAGGGATTTTTATGCGTTTAAAAGATAGTTTCTTTTATACATTAAGAGAAGACTTAAAAGATGAAGATAGTGTTAGTAATAACTTACTAACCAGAGCTGGTTATATTAAAAGAAGTTCAGCTGGAATATACATAATGTTACCCTTAGGCTTTAAAACTATAAAAAATATTGAAGATATTATCCGTCAAGAAATGAATAATATTGATTCTCAAGAAATGTTGATGCCGGCCTTAGTACCAATCGAAATTTTTGAACAAAGTGGTCGTGATAAAATTATTGGTGAGAGTATGTACACCCTTAATGATCGCTTTAAAAGAAAATTTGCACTCGCCCCTACTCATGAAGAATTATTTTCAATTGTTGGAAAAAGCGGGATTAGATCTTACAAAGATTTACCGTTTAGTTTATACCAATTTCAAACAAAGTATCGCGATGAAACTAGAGCTCGTTTTGGTTTAATAAGAGTTCGCGAATTTATTATGAAAGATGCGTATACTTTTGATATTGATGATGAGAGTTGTGATGTAGCTTATCAAAAAATGCGGGTCGCCTATAGCAAGATATTTGATCGCCTAAAGTTAGACTACCATATTGTCGAAGCAGACACAGGAATTATGGGTGGAAAACTTTCGGAAGAATACCAGGCTATTGCCCCAATTGGTGAAGACACTATCGTTATTTGTGATAGTTGTGATTTCGCAAGTAATAAAGAAGTCGCAAAAACACTACCGGTTTTATTTAATCACAGTAGTGAAGTTAAAGAGTCTAAATTGATTAAGATTTTTACTCCAAATGTTACTACAATTGATGAAGTCGCAAATTTTTTAAAGGTTGATCAAGATCGACTGCTTAAGACATTAATTTATAAATATAAAGATGGATTAATCGCCGTAGCGATTAATGGTAGTCATGACTTAAATGAGAGTAAACTTTCAACTATTTTAAACAGTGATGTTGAGCCCGCTCAAGAAACTGAAATCAATGAGTTAGTAAATTCAAAAGTCGGCTTTATTGGACCTATTGGCTTGAATATTAAAACAATTGCCGATATGTCAGTTGCTAATATGCAAAATTTTGTAATAGGCGCAAATGAGGATGACCACCATATTACTAATGTCAATACTGAAGACTTAGATATTGAAGGTTACTATGATCTTCGAGATATTACAAAAACAGATACATGTCCTGAGTGTTTAGGTGGATTAAAGTTCTATCCATCAATTGAAGTTGGAAATATTTTTAAACTTGGAACTACATATGCAAAAGCCTTTGACTTAACGTATTCAGATGAAAACAATAAATTAAATCCAGTTGTGATGGGAAGTTATGGAATTGGGATTGGAAGAACTCTAGCCGCTATTGTCGAAAAACACCATGATGATAATGGTTTAAATTTACCAATCGAAGTTGCTCCATATAAAGTTGGAATTATTGTAATTAGAACCAATGATGAGGCCCATATGGAATATGCTGAAATGTTATACAAAGAGTTAATGGACTTAGGTATTGAGACTATCTTAGACGACCGTAACGAGCGCGCAGGCGTTAAGTTTAACGACATGGACCTTATAGGTGTTCCACTTAGAATAACGGTTGGTAAGGGCTTAGAAACAGGTCTAGTTGAATTTAAACAAAGGATGGACCAAGCTTCAACTGATGTAAAAATTAATGAAGTTGTACAACACATTCAAAGTAAACTAAAATAAAATTTATTAAAATATCTTACCACTTAGAACTATTAATCCGTTCCAAGTGGTTTTTATTTATTTAAATAATCAAAAAAGTTGAATAAACCTTTTAAAAAGCTAGGTATTTATTCAACTTGAATTGGACTAATTATGTTTATTCATTAAATCATTGTTAACTGGACGCGACCTTTTTCAACATCAAAGTCTAAAACAGTAACTTTAACTTGGTCTCCAATTTTTAAGATGTCACTAGGATGTTTTATAAAAGAATTACTAATTTGTGAAATGTGTACTAGACCATCATTATCTAAACCAATATCAACAAAGACCCCAAAGTCGACGACATTTCTGACGGTACCACTTAGTGGTAAACCAATTTTTAGATCTTTAATAGATAAGACATCTGAGCGCAATGATGGCGATGACAAATCAGCTCTAATATCACGTAGCGGCTCTTTTAACGCCTCAATGATATCAGTTAGTGTTTCTATACCGACAGCATACTTTAGCCCTAAATCTTCAATATCAAGGCTTTTAAGCTTGTTGTTGTTTTCATTGCTACCCAATGACTTTAAGTCCAATTTAAAGTCTTTAATAACTTGATTAGCCACCTTATAGGATTCGGGATGTATCTTGGTACTATCTAAAATATTATCTCCATCAAAAACTCTAATAAAGCCAATTGCTTGTTCAAAGGATTTTGGGCCAAAACGAGCAACTTTTTTTAACTCATTACGGTTTTTAAAGCCGTTATTTTCATTTCGATACTCAATTATATTATTAGCAACTGTCTTATTTAATCCTGAAATATATTCAAGCAATTTAAAGCTAGCACTATTAATGTCGACTCCAACTTGGTTTACGGCATTTTCAACAACAAAGGTAAGTTGGTCATCTAAAACTTTTTCAGCAATGTCATGTTGGTACTGACCTACTCCAATCGACTTTGGATCAACTTTAACTAATTCAGCTAAAGGATCTTGAATTCTACGCGCAATTGAAACAGCCGAACGTTCTTCTACTTGTAAATCCGGAAACTCTTGACGAGCAAGGTCGCTGGCACTATACACTGAAGCTCCGGCTTCATTAACAATAATATAGTTAACTTTATGATTAATTTTTTTAATGTTTTTGGCTACAAAAACTTCTGATTCACGGCTAGCTGTTCCATTACCAATTGCAACAAGATCAACTTGGTAGTCATTTATTAATTGGATAAAATCATTTTCAGCCTTGTCATAACTTTGCTTACTAGAAGCATGGGGATAAATTACTGCTACTTTTAATAACATCCCACTTTCATCGACGATTGCCAATTTACAGCCTGTCCGATAGGCAGGATCAAAGCCCATAACAACCTTATTTTTAATTGGCGCTTGTAATAGTAAGTTAAAAAGATTTTCACTAAACACTTTGACCGCTTGTTCTTGAGCATTATCACTTATTTCATTTCTTATTTCACGTTCAATCGCAGGTGCTATAAAACGTTTATAGGCATCTTCATAGGCAGTAATTACAAAAGGCAGACAAGCACTATTTTCATTAGTAACAACTTGATTATTTAAAAAGTTAAAAACTTCATTAAGGTCAACCGAGATGTCGACTTTTAAAACATCTTCTTTTTCAGCTCGGTTAATCGCTAAAGCACGATGAGAAACTAGTTTAGAAACTTTTTCTTGGTAATTATAGTACATTTCATAAACCTTACGTTCATCTTTGGCTTTATCTTTTACTTTTGTTTCAATGATGCCCGTATTAAAAGTATACTTTCTAAAAAAACCTCTAAAGTCTGGATTGTCACCAATAATTTCTGCCATGATTTCATGAACTCCATTTAGAACATCTTCACTTGTATTAACATCTAACTCTGGATTAATATAACTGTCAATTTCAGCATCTAAATCAATGACACCTGGCTGTGACATTATTAAAAGTGCCAATGGTTCTAAGCCTTTTTCTCTGGCTGCTCCAGCTAAAGTTTTACGTTTTTGTTTAAAAGGTCGATAAATATCATCAATCATTTGAAGTTTATCGGCTTTTTTAATATCATTAAGTATTTTGTCAGTCATTTTATCTTGCTCGCTGATTAATCTAATTACTTCTTCCTTACGATCTTCAAGTTTTGTTAAGTAATTATACTTGTCAACGATTAGCTTAATTTCAACCTCATCTAAATTATCGGTTGCTTCTTTTCTATATCGGGCAATAAACGGTATTGTATTTTTATCTTCAATTAACTTGATCACCGAAGTAATCTGATTGCTTTTAAAAGGTAGTTCATTGTTAAGAAATCCTATAACTCTTTTGTTTACATCCATCATAATCCTCTTTTCTAAATATTATCTAAGCAAGTATAAAAAGACCTATTATTATAGGCCCTTTTAAATTATTAAGCTTTATTCGCAATTTCTGTATCTAATATTTCAATGTATTCTTCTAAACTAAAGGCCTTTTGATCTCTTGACCCATATCTTCTAACATTAATTGTCTCATCATTGATTTCATTGTCACCAATGATTAATTGAACCGGAACTTTCATTATTTGAGCTTGGCGTAAACGATAGCCTAATTTTTCATCTCTTTGGTCAATTGAAACACGATAACCTAATTCTTTTAGTCTTTTTTCAATCTTTTGTGAATATTCTAAGTGAAATTCATTATTCACAGGGATAATTTCTATTTGCTTTGGTGCTAGCCATAAAGGAAAGGCTCCCGCATAGTGTTCAATTAAGATTCCAATAAAGCGTTCTAGTGAGCCAAAGATCGCTCGATGTAACATTATTGGTCTGACTTTATCTCCATGATCATCAATGTAAGTAAGGTCAAATCTTTCAGGTAAGTTCATATCTAATTGAATTGTACCACACTGCCATTCGCGGCCTAATGAATCCTTAATTTGAAAGTCAATTTTTGGACCATAAAAAGCTCCATCACCCACATTAATTTGATATTGACGACCAGTTTTTTTAATAACTTCTTCTAAGATTCTTTCTGATTCATCCCAGTCGGCAATTTCGCCAATAAATTTAGCTTCTGGACGAGTTGAAAGTTCAATTCGATATTCAAAATTAAAGGCTGAATATATTCTGTCAATTAAATCCATTAGTCTAATTGTTTCAGCTTCTACTTGGTCTTTAGTCATAAAGATATGCGCATCATCTTGGGTAAAGCTTCTTACTCTAAATAAGCCGTTTAAAGCTCCACTAGCTTCATAGCGATGAACATGACCCAACTCTCCTACTCTTAATGGAAAGTCCCGATAAGAGTGCATTGAATTTTTATAGGCCAACATTCCCCCTGGACAGTTCATTGGTTTGATCGCATATACTTGGTCATCAACTGTTGTTGTGTACATGTTGTCCTTGTAGTTTGCCCAATGGCCAGATTTTTCCCAAAGTTCTTGACTTAACATTACTGGTGTTTTTATAAACTCATAGTTTTCCTTTGTATGCTCGTCATACCAAAATTTCTCTAGTTCATTTCTTAAAATCATTCCGTTGTTTAAAAAGAATGGGTGGCCAACTGCATAATCACTCATCATAAAGATATCAAGTTCACGACCTAACTTTTTATGATCACGTTTTGCCGCTTCTTCCAACATAAATAAATGGTCATCTAATTCAGCCTGGCTTCTAAACGCAATTCCATAAACTCTTTGAAGTTGTTTATTTTTAGAATCGCCTTTAAAATATGCGCCTGATACTTTCAACAACTTGAAGTGCTTGACTTCTTTTACAGTCTCAACATGAGGTCCACGGCAAAGATCAATAAATTCACCTTGTTTATATGTAGAAATAACCTCATCAGTTGGTAAGTCATTTATTAAATCTATTTTATATGGATCATCTTTAAAAAGTTCTAAGGCCTCACTTTTTGATAACTCAGCGCGGGTTATTCTTTTACCATCTTTTGAAATTTTCTTCATTTCACGTTCAATTTGTTCAAAATCTGCTTCTGATATTACTTCGCCATATAAGTCAATATCATAGTAAAAACCTGATGTAATAACTGGTCCTACCCAAAAATTTGCCTGTGGATAAAGCCTTCTAATCGCTTGTGCCATCACATGGGCTGCACTGTGATTTAACTTAACTAAGTCTTGATCATTTAATATATTAATCATATAATCTCTCTCTTTCATTAAAAAAACTCCCCCAACAAAGGACGAGTTCTCGCGTTACCACCTTAGTTCACACTTAAAAATAAAAATGTGCTCTTGATACTTTTAACGCAAGTTATACGGATGGTCATTTCCTACCTTCTCATTAAAAGGAGTAGATAATTATTTGCGCAGAAAGTTTGCACCAACCACTTTCCTCTCTAAATTACAAATAATTATCCATGTCTTTTATTTATACTACTATTATAACATAATTTGGATGCATAAAAATGTATTTACTCTTTAATAAATTTGTTAGTATCTTGCGCAATGACTAATTCTTCATTTGTTGCAACAATCCAAACCTCACTGGCACTATTTGGTAAACTAATCTTAGTGTTTGTGCCCATAGTTTTAAGATTTAATTCATCATCAATTTTTAAATTCATTGGCTCGGCTATTTCTTTAAAGATATCTCTGCGCATTGTTGTAGCATTTTCTCCAATACCACCGGTAAAGACAATAGCGTCAACTTTTTTAAGTCTAATAAAATATGACCCAATTACTTCAGAAATTCGATTGTTGTACATATTAAGTGTGAGAATTGAACGCTGATCGCCTTTTTCGGCCGCTTCTAAAATATCGCGTGCATCACTTGAAATACCACTAACTCCATACATTCCTGAGCGATGATTAAAGACTTCTAAAACTTCACTTGAAGTCAATCCATCTTCTTCCATGATAAACGGTAAAATAGCTGGATCAACGTCGCCTGTCCTTGTGCCCATCATGATCCCTGCCAGTGGTGTAAAGCCCATTGAAGTATTAACAGATTTACCACCTTTTATCGCAGTTATTGATGCGCCATTGCCAAGGTGGACTGAGATGATATTAAGTTTTTCAATATCTTTATTCATTAGCTCTGCAACTTTTCTTGAAACATAAAAGTGTGAAGTTCCATGAAATCCGTATTTTCTGATCTTTAATCTTTCATAATATTCATAAGGTAGTGGATATAAGTATGTACATGGTCGCATCGTTTGATGAAAGGCCGTATCAAATACTGCCACTTGGACAGCCTTTGGCAGCGCTTTCTTAAAGGCTAAGATCCCTACCAAGTTAACTGGATTATGTAGTGGAGCTAATTTGCTCAACTTTTCAATATTTTTAATAACTTCATCATCAATCAAAACTGATTTTGAATATATTTCTCCACCATGGACTACTCTGTGGCCAACACCTGTAATTTCATTAATGTCATCAACAATACCTTCTTTAGTTAAGGTATTCAATAAGGTCTCAACTGCCACATTATGGTTTTTAATATCTGCGACTTTTTTAAATTTTTCACCATTTTTTTTCATTGTAAAAACTGAACTATTAAATCCAATCCTTTCAATTTGTCCTGAAACAATAACTTTTTCTTCCGGCATATCAAATAACTGAAATTTCAATGAAGAACTGCCGGCATTTACTGCCAAAATAATATTCATTATAACACCCTCCCGTTTCTATACATACTACTATAAATCTATTATTATCTCTTTAATATGCTTTGGTTGGCGGCTAGCTTGCTTAGGTAGTTGCATATAATCGCCATATGTCTCTTTTAATATTTTATCATAGTTATTTGCGATTCTAAATGAATAGTCTTCAAATTGCCATTTTATACTTGGAAAAACATCTGATTTTAAGACCCTTCGATCCTTAAAGCTATCATAAGTCCATGACAAACTTAAGTATCCATACTTACTATCCTTATTTTTATTTGCATACCAGTTTGAATAACGATATAAAAGTTTGGTAAAAAATCTTGAGTCAATATTCATTATGTCAAAAATAATTATAAACGGCATAATACTTGTACTTACGATTCGATGAAACAAATGCTTATACTTGTTTTCAGAGATTGAATCTAAAATAAAAATATCAATAAATAAGCCTTCACCATCTAACCTATTTTTTATAATTGTGTTTTTTTCTTTTAGAAAGGTGTTTTCAATCTTGATTTTCATATTTGGTATTGTTACGTTGTACTTGTCCTCTTTTTCAAAGCATTGAAAATAAAAAGGTGATTTAAGTTCTTGTTTTAATATTTCAACTAACTTTAGGTACGCTTTTCTTGTCATCCAAATATCAATATCGTCATCCCATGGAATAAATCCATGATGTCTAACTGCCCCTAATTGACTTCCAAAGGCTAAAACATAATCTAGATTATGCTTATTACAAATCCGGTCAAATTCGACCATTATTTTTAACAAGACTTTTTGAATATCTTTGACTGTGATAACTGTACCATCTTGATTTTCTTTAATAACATAGTTTTCGGGCTTCATGTATTCTCCTTATTTCGATATTTTAAACAAAAAAGTACTACCCATTTTTTTGTGTAGTACTTTTAAATAATTATATAACGAAATTTCCATTTCTAAAAACTGCGATTGTTGAACCATCATGTTTAATTCCGTCTATCTTCATATCAGCACTACCAAACATAAAGTCAACATGGACTAGTGAAGAATTATAACCCTTAGATTTAAGTTGTTCTTCATCCATTTCAACACCACCAATAATATTCATTGGATAAGCATTACCCAAGGCTAAATGACAAGATGCATTTTCATCAAATAGTGTGTTGTAAAATAAGATGTCGCTATTTTGAATTGGAGAGTCGTGGGGCAAGAGCGCTACTTCGCCTATATGACGACTTCCTTCATCATTATCTAATAGTTCAATTAACTTATCTTCATTTTTCTCTGCAATTGCACTAATAACTTTGCCATCTTTAAATTCTAATTTAAAATTATCGATTAAAACACCTTGATAATCAAGAGGCTTTGTTGAAACAACCGTACCATCAACACGATCTCGGTGTGGCATGGTAAAGTTTTCTTCAGTTGGTAGATTTGGATTAAATATTTGTCCATTTCCTGCAACTTCTGATCCGCCTGCCCAACGATGATTATCAGCTAAGCCAACGGTTAAATCAGTGCCAACGCTGTTGGTAAAATGTAAGGATTTGAAATTATGTTGATTTAAAATATCATTATTTTGTTTCAACTTCTCGTTATGGGTATTCCACTCTTTGGCTGGATCATTATCTAGACCAACTCTTACGGCCGCTAAAATAGCATCCCATAATTTTATTACTGCTTCTTTATCACTTAGCTTGGGAAATACTAAATTTGCCCAGCCAACACTTGGAACTGCAACAATCGTCCACTGTCCATGATTTCCCATTGAATAATCACGATAGCGTTTAAACGCTTGTCCAGCAGCTTTAGCATTTGCAGCAAGTTTGCTTGAGTCAACATCAGCAAAATAGCCTGGTACATCATCAATAATATTTAAACGTGCTACTTTTTCGTCAATGAAATAATCATATTGGTCAATTTTATATTGGGCGATATTTTCAAAATTAGAAATATCAGCATTAATAAAATTGATTTTACTCATTTCATCATCATGCCATAAAACATGGACAAACTTTGCCCCTTTATCATAGGCTTTTTGAGCACAAAGACGAGCAAACTTAGCACTCGCTAAAGAGGCTGTCATTACTACTGGTTGATTTTTTTTGATGTTTATTCCGACATTTACTGCCAGTTCAGCATATTTTTCTAAGATTTTGTCATCTACTAAGTCAAATACCATATTTTCTCCTATAATCCATAAGATAGTGGTAGCATTGCTGCACCAATTATACCTGGCTCTTTAAGTTGTGCTAATTCTATCTTAATACCGCGCATTCCTTTGTGTACATAGCCTTTGAAATACTCTCTCACTAAGTCTAAGTACATATCATGGGCTTTAGTTATTCCTCCACCTAAAACAAATATATGTGGGTCAACAACATGAGCTACGTTTGCCATCATTAAAGCAAACTTTCTTGCCATATCGTCAACTAAAAATAAAGCTTTCTCATTACCTTCGCGAGCTAACTCAAATATTTCTCTAGCATCACTAATTTCAGGATCAACAAGCTCTTTAGCTCTTCTGACAAGGGCTGTTCCACTTGCTTCATTTTCAACTGCTCCAAGATTTAAGTGATTGATTTTTTCACTACTTTCACAGACTACGATATTTGCAACTTCACCAGCATAACCAGTTCTCCCTGATATGACTCTACCATCAACAACAAAGGCTCCGCCAATTCCTGTTGACTGTGTTATATAATATACACTTGGTAAGTCTTTACCAGCTCCAAGTGTTGCTTCAGCAAGGCCAGCAACGTTAGCATCATTGTCTAGAAATACCCGGAGTCCCAATGCATCTTCTAAATATTTTGCAACTGGAAAATTAGTAAAATCTTTCAAATTAGTGGCAAGTGTGATGATACCTTTTACGGTATCAACTGGACCTGGAATCCCAAGTCCCACTCCCACACATTCTTTGTAGTCTGGAATATTTTTGATCATTTTAATAATATTGTCTAAAACTATTTCAGGGCCTTTTTGGGCCAAGGAATCACTTTTTGACTCATACAATATTTCCCCACTAGCTGATACTTTAGCTACTCTAACAAGAGTTCCACCTAAGTCAACACCAATATATGTTTTCATAAAATACCCCTTACTATATTATATTACTTAACTTTAATTATTTTCATCATGTTGGTTGCGCCTTCACCTGAAGGATAACCAGCAACGATAACGATTAGTTTGCCATCTTCAACACCAAACTCTTTAGCAATTCTTGTCGCTAGTTTTTCATCAGTTGATGTTTCATTTTGTTCAGCACTATAAATTGGATATACTCCCCAATAACAGTTTAAACTTCTTTGAACAACTTCATCAAATGTTACTGCTAGAATTGGTACTTCTGGACGGAATTTTGAAAGTCTTTTTGCACTGTTTCCACTTTGTGTAAAACAAACTATTGCATCAACACTATCTAAGTTATGCGCTGCATCAGCAACTGCAATTCCAATTGAATCTTGAATTGTTGGTTGACTTGATTTTTTAGCCTTATATAAGCGGTCGGCATAAGGAATGATACCTTCCATTGCTTTTGTAATTGTTGACATTGTTTTTACTGCTTCAATTGGATAAAGTCCCGCTGCTGTTTCTCCTGAAAGCATAACTGCATCTGAACCATCTACAATTGCATTTGCAACGTCACTAGCTTCAGCTCTTGTTGGTCTTGGGTTGCCCATCATTGACTCTAACATGTGTGTAGCTGTAATAACTGGTTTACCCATTTCGTTTGCTAATTTAATCATTTGTTTTTGGAAAATAGGTACAAGTTCTAAACTAATTTCAACACCTAAGTCTCCACGCGCAACCATTACACCATCCGATACTTCTAAAATTTCTCTTAGATTATCATATCCTTCTTGGTTTTCAATTTTCGGGATAATTTGCATGTTTGGTTTGCCTTCATCCATTAATATTTCTCTAATTTCTAAAATATCTTCTTTTCTTCTAACAAATGATGCCGCCAAAAAGTCAGCGCCTTCACGACATGCAAATCTAATGTCTGCCTCATCTTTTTCTGAAATAAATGGCATTGATAAACGAACCCCTGGAACGTTAACACCTTTTCTAGTTTTAATCATTCCTGGATTTTCAACACGACACACTAATTCATCAGCTGAAGCTTCTGTTATAGTTAAGCGCATTTTACCATCATCAATTAAAAGTACATTACCAGCTTTAACATCATCATAGAGTTCAGGAACATCAATTGTAAAACGCTCTTTATTACCCAAAACGTCTTCTTTAACAACTCTAATTATGTCGCCTTTTTCAAGTAGAAAACCTTCATCTTCCATGACTCCACATCTAATTTCAGGTCCTTTAGTGTCAGCCAAAATTGCTACACTTGTGCCTAAATCAGCATTAACCTTTTTAATCATATTCATTCTTTCAAGGTGGTCTGCTTGTGTTTCATGTGAAAAGTTTAATCTTGCAATGTTAATTCCAGCTTTCGCTAACTCTACCATCATCTCGTAAGTCTTTGTAGCAGGTCCAATTGTTGCTACGATCTTTGTTTTTCTAATGTCTATCATAAATCCTCCTATAATTTTTAAACCAAACGTTTTTGTAAATCAAACATGTCTTGCTTAACTTTCTTTTTGTGTTTGAATGTATCTTCAATTGACATTGATACAAGCTGTCCTTCAATCATACCTACTGCATGTGCATGTTTTCCATCAAGTAAGGATGTGACAGCAAAATCTCCCATTCTGGTTGCGAGTATTCGATCTTTGGCCGTTGGTGAACCACCTCTTTGAATATAGCCTAAGACTGTTGATCGCCCAGCAAAGGAAGTTTTCCGCGAAATACTCTTTGCTAAATCTTCAGCGTCAGTTAATTTCTCACTAATTACAACAATTGCGTGACTTTTTTTTCTAATCTGATCAAGTTCTTGTAATCTTTTAATGGTCCATTCATAATCATATCCTGTTTCAGGCGTGATTACTAGCTCGGCCCCGGTTGATATCCCAGCATAAAGTGCTAAGTCTCCACAACGGTTTCCCATAACTTCTACAACCGAACAACGATGGTGTGAAGATGATGTATCTCTTAGTTTATCAATGGCCTCAATGGCGGTATTTAACGCTGTGTCAAACCCAATTGTCTCTTCAGTTCCGGGGATGTCATTGTCAATGGTTCCTGGAATAGTCATACATTTAATTCCAAGCTTACTTAAAGCAAGGGCTCCACGGTATGACCCGTCTCCACCAATAACAATCATCGCGTCAATTTGATTTTTTTTGAAAGTGTCGATGGCTAAATCTTGAACTGCACGTTCTGTAAATCCCGGAACGCGAGCACTACCTAACATTGTTCCACCGCGAACAATAATACCACTTACATCAGATCTTTCCATTTCGAAAACATCATTGTTGATTAGGCCTAAAAAACCATCCCTAACTCCCATGACTTTTATTCCTCTAGCTATTGCTGAACGCGTGATTGAACGTATTGCTGCATTCATCCCTGGGGAATCACCACCAGATGTTAAAACTGCGATTGTCTTAATCATAAACTTGCCTCCATCTTGATTATTATATCAAAATAACCGTGATAAGTACACAGTTATTGCTGTGTTTCCCTTGATACAATCAATAATTTTTTTAGTTATTTACTGTCCTTTAGAAATTATGTGTCTCCGGTTTTTACCAATCAAACTTATTGGTACACTAGTCATTCTAACTCTTTCTAAAAGTCTAATTGCCGCTAACTTATTGTATTCATTTTTGTTATTATACATGTAGTGGTTGCTAAGTTCATCTAAATCTAAATTACTTGTGTAGAAACAAGTTTTATTTGCTTCCATCCGATAATTTAAAATTGATAAAAGAATTTCATCCCTAAACCAATTAGTTACACTTTCAGCTCCAATGTCATCCATTACTAATACATCAACATTTTTAAGCTTATACAATATTCCATCTAAAGAAATTCTTTCCGAAATTAAACCTCTTAAAGTACTTGCTAAAGTAGGCACATGAACATAGGCAATCTTTTTATTCTTTTTTGCTAACTCATTTGTAATAGCTGTTGTTAGATAAGTCTTTCCAACCCCTACATCACCATAAATGTAATAACCTGGTCCTTTAGGCTTGTCGATATATTCAGATACCTTGGTAACTACTTCTAAATATTCCATCGGATCATTTTCAAAGTCGATACTACTTAAACTAATATTAATTAAGTCGTCAGGGAAATCACGGACTAAATAATTTTCTAAATATTTAGTTTTTATATTTAACTCTTTTTGATAGCGACAAGGTTTTAAAGTTTTTTGTAAGATACCGTCATAGACTAAGTCAAAATAATGTCCTTTTACACTTTTTACACAAGTATCTAAGCCAGTACAGACTTCACATTCATCTAAGCCAACAATCCAATCTTTAAATTTTTGGACATTAGCACCTAAAAACTTCTCATCTAAGTTATTATCTTTTAAAAATTTAATAACTCTTTTATCTTTAGCTAACTCCTTGAGTAGTTTTTCGCGGTTTTGTTGAATTTCATCACTAATATTTACATTAATTTTTAGACGTTCCATATTTTTCACCAAACCTTCTTATTCTATCTTCAATTTCTTGTTTTTCTTCTTCACTATACTCTTTTTCTTTTACTGTAGTTTCATTAACTCTTTTGACAACAGGCACTTTTTTCTTTCTATTTGTTTTACTACTTGTTTTTTTAATTAGTTCATTTGCTTGATCTAAACTTCTTATATCATAGGTTTTCCAAGTTGTTGCAACTTGAAGAATATAATTTCTGACTAGACGATTGTTTTGAGTTTCCATAACAAACTCAATAAGTCGATTAACAACCTCGGGCTTTAATAACATCTCATTAACAAGCTCTTCTAATAGTTTTTTATTGTATGTACTGACCGCAGCGCCATTTTGTAACATTTGTAAGTAGGCAACTGGCGGTAAATCATATTTATTTATTGACTCATCAACAACAACTTTTTCTCTTCTTACTCGTTCAACTAGTTTGTTTGTTTCAAATACTTGATTTTTAAAGTCGATTGAGCGATAAACTAATGTTTGCATCCGCTCTTCACTAATTCCGTATAAAAGCGCCAATTCACCAATTAAGTTTAAGTTTTCCTTTGTTCTTAATATATGTGGAAATTGTAAATTAGTTGCATCGTTCAAAAAAAGATCATAATTAAATTGAGTTGGTAAGACAATTACATTATTTTTATTTTTTAAAACATCTTGTAAGTCGTTTTCATTAAACTGATTAATGTTAAAAACCTTTTTTTCAGTTATTTCGACATAGTTATTTTTATCAATATGATTACTTCGATAAGCATCATTTAAAAGATTAAAGTTGTGATTGCCAATATTCTTTCTTAATTCAAGACCATAGACATAATGTGATAAAAACTCGTTTGGTAGAATTGGCGGATTTAAAACATGTAAGTAATGATTCTCTTCATTGTTTTTGTATGTCTTAATTAAACGATAACGCTCTAACATAATGATCGCATGTTCTAAAACTTCAATATCTAAACCAGTATATAAACAAAGCGCAGAATAATTAGTATGACGAGCCATTTTGTTAAATGTTAAATATAAGGATATAGCATTTGCACTAATTATTGGTTGATAGAGTAAAACTAACGCTTCTAGACCACGCTCACATAAAACCACGTTATTTTCAACTTCATATTGGTCTTTTCCATAGATAGCCACTTAATCACCCACTTCTAATGTTTTTAATAATTCGATAACTTTTTCTACAAGATCTTGATAACTCCCATTATTACTTAAGCAAATATCTGCCTTTTCAAGCTTTTTTTCCACTGATAGCTGATTTTCTATCCTTTGTTTTGCAGCTTTTACACTATAGCCACGAGTTTTAGATAAACGTTTAATTATTTTATCTTGATCAGCCACAACCACAATTACTAAATCAAATAAATCTTGAAAATTAGCTTCATACAAAAGTGGCACCTCAACAAACAACAGCCCATAATTTGTGTCTAACCAATTTTTGACTTCCGCTTTTACTAAAGGGTGAATCATTTGTTCTAACTTTATTTTTAAATCTTTGTTAGTAAAAATTGCTTCACTCAACTGTTGCTTATTTAAGACATCGCTTACTGAATTCAATATTTCCTTATTTACTCTTTTCACTATGGTTTTATCTTGATAAAGCTTGGCGACAATTTCGTCTGCACTTAATGTTTTATGATATTTTGAGATTAATTTTGTCACACTACTTTTTCCAGAGCCAATCGTTCCAGTAATACCTATTTTTTTCTTTGACAACTTGGACATAAGTAGGTCCCCCTTTGGGCTACAGTTATTTTAATAATTTCACTACTACAAACTGGACATGGACTTCCGGCTAAATTGTGAACATTTAGACTTTGTTGAAAAAGTCCACTCACACCAAGTGAGGATGTATAACTTCTAATTGTTGTTCCGCCTTGGTCAATTGCTTCTTGTAAAACAGCTTGTGTTGTTGTTATAATTTGGTTAAATTTAAGTGTTGAGATTGTATTAACAATGGTCTCTGGATGCAAATTTGTCAAAAATAGTATTTCATTAACATATATATTTCCAATTCCGGAAATTACACTTTGATCTAACAAAAATTGTTTAATTGTAATTCTTCTATTTTTAGCCTTTCTTTTTAGGTAAGTTGCTTTAAGGTTTTTGTCCCATGGCTCTAAACCTACATTGGCTAAAATTTTTAAGGCTTCGCTTTCATCATACAAGTACATTTTACCAAATTTTCTAGTGTCATTATAATGGAGCTGCCCATTATCACTAAATTTAAAAATTACATGGCTGTGTTTGTCTTTTTTTACATCATTATCATAAACAAAGTACTTACCTTCCATCCTTAAATGTGAGATTAAAGTTTTTGATGTTAAATTAAATATAATATATTTGCCGCGGCGACTTATATCAATAATCTTTTGACCAATAACTGCTTGTTTAAAAGCTTCTAATTGGGGTGTGGCTATAATATTATCCCAATAAACATCAACGCTTTCAATTTCTTTGTTTAAAACTAATTTTTTAAGAGTCCTAACGACCGTTTCTACTTCTGGTAACTCTGGCATTCTAAAGACCATACCAATCTTTGGAAATCGATCCATCTGATTGTAAAGGGACATCTAGTTGCATCGAACTATTCATTTCTTCTTGAATTATTTTTTGCATAACTTCTATCTCCCCTTCTAAGACATTAAATATCAGTTCGTCATGGACTTGGAGTAACATTTTTGATGTTAGCTTTTCAGCTTTTATTCGTTTATCAATTCTAACCATCGCAATTTTAATTAAATCGGCAGCGCTACCTTGAATTGGAGCATTCATTGCTGCTCTTTTACCAAACTCGCGAACCATGTAGTTAGAACTGTTAATTTCTAAAATTTCTCGACGACGATTAATTAGGGTTTTAACATAACCCTCTTTTTTACAAAACTCTACTGTTTCATCCATATATTTTTTGATGCCAGGATATGTCTCAAAGTACTTTTCAATATAATCTTTTGCTTCAGAAATTGGAATATGTAATTGTTCCGAAAGGCCAAAGTCACTAATACCATAAATTATTCCAAAGTTTACAGCCTTTGCCTTATTGCGATCTTCACCTTCAACTTCATTTAAATCAAAGACATCCTTTGCTGTCTGTGCGTGAATATCAACACCTGCATTAAAAGCTTCAATTAATTTTTTCTCTTTTGCCATATGAGCTAAGATTCTCAGTTCAATTTGAGAATAGTCATATGCCATCAGAACACTATTTTCATCAGCTACAAAGGCTTTTCTGATTTCACGCCCTTCTTCATCTCTAACCGAAATATTTTGTAAATTTGGGTCTGTTGATGATAGACGTCCGGTTTGAGTTGTTGTTTGGTGATAAATTGTATGAATTCGCCCCTCTGGACTAATATACTTTTGAAGTCCATCAGCATAAGTTGAAAATAGTTTTTGATATTTTCGCTGTTTAATAATGGCATCAATAATTGGGTGTTGTCCTGAAAGTTTTTCTAAAATGTCAATCGCAGTTGAACGCTTTTTTACTTGCGGTAAGCCTAGTTCATCAAACAACACTTCTGATAACTGTTTTGGTGAATTAATATTGAACTCTTTATTGGCATAGCCATAGATTTCATTGGATACTTCTTCTATAATTTTAGCTGTTTTGTCAGCGATCGCGACAATAATCTCCTTATCAACTTTTATCCCTTCATTTTCCATTTGAAATAAGACTCTTGTTAAGGGTAGCTCAACATCATAGTAAAGATATTCCATATCTTTAGCTTTGATTTCCTTTATTATCTCAGCTTTTACACTCATTAAGTCAAAGGCTTTACTTGCAATAACATCAATTTCGACATCTGCTTTACTTTGAATATCACATTGAGTTCCACCATATTTATTTAAAAAACTAATCCAATTAGTCGTTGCACTATCAACTAAAAAAGCAGCAACCATTATATCTTCACTAATCCCATTAATTTGTAAATTTTCTCTATTAAACAAATGGTATAAAAACTTTGCATCATAAACAGACTTTTTACTATCAGATTTTAACCATGTTTGTAATGGTTGGTCTTCTAAAAAGTTTTCTCTATTTATAATTTCGACAGTTTTACCATCTGTTAGTACAAGTTTTTCTAAGATTGCGTTTTGATAGTCGCCGCTTGTCTCTACCCATAAAAATGTGTTGTCAACTAAATATTTGTCACTAATTTTTTCAACTTTTTTAATCTTAAAATTTGCAACCTCACTTTCACCATCTAATTTATCTTTAATAGCATTAGCTTGGCGATTCATTTCATATTGTTGATAAAACATGTATAAAGAATTATAGTCTATATTAAGTTTAAAGTCATTTAAGTCAATATCGATGTTCATATCAGTTTTTATTGTTGATAATATCTTTGATAGCTTGGCAATTTCGATGTTGTTTTCAACATTTTCTTTACGTTTGCCGGTTAATTTATCTGTGTTAGCTAAAAGATTTTCTAAGGTGTCAAATTCATGGATCAATTTTAAACCCGTTTTTTGACCAATCCCTGGTATCCCTGGAATGTTATCGGCGGAATCGCCCATCATTGCCTTTAAATCTATTACCTGTCTTGGTTCAATTTCATATTCTTTTACAAAATTCTCCATTGTTATTTCATGAATATCAGATACACCCTTTTTCATTAATAACAATGTGGTATTGTCATCTACCAACTGCAACATGTCTTGATCACTTGTTAAGATAATCATTTCTTTATCTTCATATTTTTTTGATAAACTTCCAATTATATCATCAGCTTCATAACCACTTAATTCATAACGACTAATATTCATTGCATCCAAAAGTTCACGTGTTGTTTCAAATTGTTCCACAAGTTCCATCGGTGCGGGCGAACGATGTCCTTTATATTCTTCAAACATGTCATGTCTAAACGTTTTGTCCTTTGTATCAAAGGCTACTAAAATATAATCTGGTTTTATATCATCTATTACATTTATCATCATATTATTAAATGAAACAATCGCATTTGTATACTTTCCATAAGATGTTTGTAATACATTTCTAAATGCCGTAGCATAATATGCTCTAAATAATAACGAGTTACCATCAACTAATAAAAATTTTTCCACTTACTATCTGCCTCCTATTTATAAAAGAGTAATATAAATATTACTCTGTTGTATCTTCTTCTGTATCTTCAAGGTTTTCCATTTCTTCAGCACCTTCTTTTTGTAAATTTTCCAATATTGTTAAGTTTTCATTCATAATTTGGATATAATTCATTTCTTGATCTATTTGATTTTTACTGCGATATGACAAGCTGCTTAACACAACTTGTTCAATATTTAATTCTTTCGACAAAGAGTCTGCCAAATCTTTAATGTCTTGGTCCATCTGTTCTTCTACAATTAAGTATTTAACTCCATCATTAATTAAACGAACCTTAATCAATTCAAGTTGTTGTTGAGTTGGAATAACTCCATACTTTGATAAAATAATTGGTGATATTGAAAAGTTATAATTATTTTGCCAAATCCCAAACGAAGGTGTCATAGTGGCAAATCTTAGATTATCCTCATTTCTTAAGGCTAAAAAGTTTGCATCTAAATACGCGAGTTCGATCTTGAGCTTATCAAAGTTGTTATTATAATAATCTGTATTATCAGGGTCATGACTAACTAAATAATCTCGAACTTGGTTAGCCATACTCGTCATTGTAATTGGATCAAGCCATAAATAAGGATCTCCACCATATGTATCAATGGAATCAAATATCGGATTTTCATAGTAATTACTTTTAACATCAACTTTTTGATTATCAATGAGCACTGAAGTAAATCTTGTAAACTCAAACACGCCACTTTTAACTGAGAGATCTATTATTTTTGGATTTAAATCAGCAATGTCTTGGTTTATAATGTCCATATAAGGCTCTAGTTCACCCATTATAAATAATGCATCGGCATCTTTTAAAATTTCCTTGTAATCAGTAGCTAACTGCGACCTTAAAACCATTGTTTCATCTGAAAATGCAGCAGTTTCAACTTTTTCTCCGCCGATTTTTTCAAGTAAAAATTTGACTGGATATACAGTGTAACCAACTTTAATCTTTTTACTAGTGCAGCCAACCAAAACTAATGATGACATAGTCAACAACATCAATATTTTATATAATTTCTTCATCTAAAATCTCCTCAATTATTTCATTGTTTCTTGACTTATATATCTTTATAACTTCTCGAATTGAAATGTATGTTGGCACAGATATCATAATTCCGACAGGACCAAATAAGGCACTACCAATAAAGATAACTAAAAGTGACCACAAAGGTTCAACTTTAACCCCTTTTTTATAAACATAAGGTGAAATAAAATAGCCATCAATTTGTGACATTATACCTATTATAACAATTAAAGCGATTAAATTTGTTTTAGGCATTGTGAGTCCTGTCAAAATTCCGATAACTGTTACAATCATTCCACCAATATAAGGAACTAAAGTTGCTAAAACGTATAAGACGCCAATCATTAAAAAACCCTTATGACCTAAAAAATAAAATGCCAATGTATACTCAGTGAAATAAATGACCATCAATACTAGAGTTGCTCTAATGTATGTACCCATAGTCTTATCAATGCCAGCTAGGTATACTGGCAAACTTTCATGAATCGAACTTGAAGCTTTCTTTATCGATCTTTTAACTTTTTTAAAGTCAGCTAAAACATAAATCGCGACAGTAAATGAGAACAACATTGTTGTTAAGGCATTTATCGATACGCTAATAAAATTAGTTAAAAACTTGCCAATGAAATCTATAAAACCTTTTTGAAAACTCATAAAGGCATTATTAACTTGATTAACGATTCCTTCAATTACTTCCGATGGATTTGTTGAATTATCTTTATACCACTTAAACATTACGTTTACTGAATTGCTCATTGAATTAATAAAATTACCAGCTTCATCATAAAACATTGGAAGTAAGTTAACTGTGATCCAGGTTAATAGAGAAAAAACTAATAAAATAATTAGTCCAATCGCCAAGGATCTTTTTAAACCTTTTTTTTCTAAATATGCAACAAGTGGAGATACAACGTAAGCAATTGAAAAACCAATGATAAACGGTTTAAAAATCTTAATAAAATAATTCCATATAACTTTCCAAGTTGACCAAGTCTGTGATAATAGAAAAATTATTAAAAGGATTGCAACAATTTTAAGAAGTCTAACTAAGGTAACTTCTTTATTTAAATTATTTTTTGCTTTATTGAATAAATTCATCATCTCACCACTTTCATATTTAAAAAAATATAAACTATCTTTTAATGGTTTTATCCCATTTCATATTTCTTTGTTGTTGCCGTGTGTTTTTATCTAACAAATTAATTTTAAATAAAACAGCAACAACTGTTGGAAGCAAAGCTAGTAATAATGTAAAAAATAAATGTGATGCTCCCCAACTTCCAAAACTTAAGCGGTAGCCCTTCAAAAAAACATAGGCTAAGTAGACAAAAAACTCTTTTAAAAATATTGCCGACAGTGTCACTAAAAAGATTTCAATAAACGTGTCGTTAATTCTTGTTGACCAAGCACTTACAGCCCATGTTGTAACCATGTAAATTATCGCAAACATAAAAACTGTATCAATATTAAATGCATCAAAAACAAGTCCAACTACAAGACCTAAAAGCATAGATTTTATTAGATCTTGTTTATACGTAATTAAGATTAATGTAATAAGCATTATATTTGAGTTTGCCGAAAAGTTTAACCCGACAAAGCTACCTCCAAATAAAGTTCCTAAATAAACATCAAAAACAAAGGCAGTAAACAAATATATAAAACTACTCATTTAAATCACCAGCTACCACAAATACAGTTTCAAATGATTCAAAATCTGCACTTGGTGTCACCAAAATTGACTCGGCCAATTCGCTTGCTGATGCTTCAACGGAACTGATGTAACCAACCAAAATACCACTTGGTATTGTACCTCCAGAGCCTGAAGTTGAAACATACTGGTCTTTTTTTATATTGTCACTAGTTTCTAGTAGTGAAAGTTTAAATTTTTTAGTGTCAGAATCGTATGAGTCAATTATACCCTCAACAAATTTGTCGTCTTCGGTCATTATTTTAATTGCAACCTTAGAAACTCGATCATTAGAAATTAGAAGTCTGACTGTTGATGATGTTTCATCTACAGTTTCAATTCTGCCGATAAGCCCATTTGCAACTACTACTGCATCATTGACTTTTACATTATCCACTTTACCCAAATTAATCTTAATGACATTGTTCCAACGATCAAAGTCCCTAAAAATAACCTTAGCTGCTTTTAAATTCAAACCAGTATTGGCATCTTTAAATCCTAAAAGTTCTTTGAGCTCATTGTTTTGAACTCTAAGTTCATTGATTTCAGTTTGATATCTTTCAACCGAACTTATGTTTTCCTTTAATTTATCATTTTCTTGGCGTATTTCTTGCAAAGTTAGGGTATCATTAATCCATTTGTTAGTACTTTTTATTGGCTCTTCAAAAAATGTATAACGAATTGCCGTCACCATATTAAAAACATCGTGATTGATTTTATCTACGACCGCTACTTTTAAAACAGAAAAAATTATTGTTAAGACAAAAATGATTGTCATAATCCAGATTAGTATTCTTTGAAACAAACTCAAATTTTTCATTCAACCACCTATAACATTATAACAAATATTTAGCCTTAATACACCATAGTTATTCTAGCTTATTGATTTAAACAGCCCAAGATACTGTATACTTGGCTATTTGAAACAATCACATGGTCTAAAAGTGGAATCCCAACCATTTCCCCGGTCTTTTTTAGGACTTTTGTTATATCAAGATCCTGTTTTGATGGACTAGTATCACCCGACGGATGATTATGTGCACAAATTATTCGTGTCGCATTATTCTCAATTGCAAATTTAAATATATCGCGTGGATGAACAACGGTAACATCTACTGTTCCAACAAACATAACCTTATACTTAATAATCACATTTTTAGTGTTTAAACAAACTACCAAAAATTGTTCATTAGAAAGACTACCAATTTCTGATTTAATAAAATTCAAGAGTGCGGTTGGATTTGAAATGACATCTTCTCTTTTACCGATGTATAAACTTGTACGCTTACTTAATTCAAAGCAAACTAGAAGTTCTAAGGCCTTAGCCTCTTTTATTCCTTTGATAGACATTAATTCATCAATTGAAATATTATTTAATTTGTCTAAGGGAAATCTTTTTAATACTTCTTGCGCCAGTGAAATAACTGACATTCCTTGATAACCACTTCTTAAAATTAAGGCAATTAATTCATAATCAGTAAGCGCCTTAAGCCCATAAGTTAGAGCTTTTTCTCTTGGCCTTGCTTCAATTGGCATTTCTCTGACTTTCATAGTCCTCCTTTTAAGCAAATTAGAAATCCGATTAAAATAAATGGGATAAATCTAATTTGACCTTTTTTCAAGATAACAGAATATATTAAACCAATAACTGCAGCATAAAATGCAATTAGACTTGTTGTATAGAGTCCATATCGAGTTATTAATAATGCAAAAATTAAAAGATCGGCTCCACCGATTAATTGATCGATAAATTTATAAAGCATAATCACACAAAGTAATAATAAATAGCCTAAAGGATATAAAAAATCCACCATCAATAATAAATACCGATAGTGGATTTCACCAGATTTTATATCTTGTAAAGATAAGATGATTAAGGCTAATAAGGTAAACGCATTACCTACCCCAAGTAATTCTAAAACCTGGCATGACAAAAGAACCACGTCTACTAGTTAAAAGTTTTAAAACAGCGACAGTTGCACCGACTGCACCAATAATTGCTAATGCTGTACTCATAGACCAACACCTCCTAGTATAAAATAGAAGGTGCTTGCCTTTTTCCCTAATTTAAAGGTCTTTCTCTAAAGCTAAGACCTTACCAACAAGTATAAAGCCGATAATAAACAAGACGTTTAAAAGTAATATCCCATATTTACTATGACCAAAACTGGCTGCACTAAAGGCTAAGATTAAAGGTCCAAAAAAATCGGCAAATTTACCAAATATATCAAAAAATCCAAAAAATTCATTTGATTCGTTTTTAGGTATAATTTGTCCAAAATAAGATCTAGACAATGATTGAATTCCACCTTGTGCCATTCCAACCGCAATCGCTAAAAGCCAAAACTGCCAAGCATATTGCATAATAAATCCTAAAAAAGCAATTCCAATATACATAACGATGTAAAATCTAATCAAATTTAAAGAATGATATTTCATAGCCAGTCGACCAGACAAAATCGCAAACGGAAAGGCTACTATTTGAGTAACTAAGAGTGCTATAATCATTTGATTATCTCCAATGCCAACTTCTGCACCATAGGTTGTGGCCATTGAAATTATCGTATAAACGCCATCTATGTAACAAAAATAGGCAATAATAAAGTAAAAAATTCGTTTGTCTGCTTTTATCTTATTTAATGTTATTGCAAGTCCTTTAAAAACATTTTTTTTATCGATTAAGGTCTGGTCACTATAATGCGTTTGTTTAACATTCTTTAATAAAGGCAAAGACAATAGCGCCCACCAAACTGCAGTGATAAGAAAAGAAATTTGTGTTGCCCTTGTGATTTCAAGTCCAAAAGGCAGCGCTAAAATTAAATATATTCCAACTATAAAAGGGATAATGCTACCTATATAGCCAAAAGCATAACCAGCACTTGAAACATAGTCCATATTTTCATCATCTGAAACATCAACTAACATTGAATCATAGAAAACATTAGCTCCAGAAAAACCAATTCTTGAGATAATTATTAAAAATAAAAAGGCAGTCCATTTTGTCGTTACGCCTAAAAACAATACTCCGATTAACCCAATCAAAAGAAAAATTGAAAACAATTTCTTTTTCATCCCTTTAATATCAGCGATTGACCCCAATATTGGTGCCGTAAGCGCCGTAACAAAAACTGACACAGATGTACTTAAACCAAATAATCCTGTCTGCAGGGCTGCAAAAGCCTGGGAATCAACCCCGCCAATCATTGCTGCTTGGGCATTTTTAGCAAAGAATAATTTTACTAAAGGATTGTTTATGACCCCTTCTACACCTTCCGCTTTTATTAAAGACCCAAAAAAGATTGGAATTGTTGCGGTTAGTATTAGCACAAAAGCTGAATTTGCCACATCATATAGCACCCAGCTTTTTTCTTGTTTATTCATTTTCATGATATTACTCCTTATATAATAAAAGGATGGATTTTTCCATCCTTTTAAAGTTTATAATACTTTTACTTATGTTTCAAGTAGGCCGTATCCACCTTGATCACGTTTATAAACTAGCGCAACTCTACCAGTCTCTTCATCAGTGTAAAGAAAGAATGTGTGCCCAAGCATTTCCATTCTTAGGATTGCTTCATCTAAAGACATAACTTCTGAGTCAATTCTTTTTGTTCGAACTAGTTCTTGATTTCGATCTAAGTACTCATTTTCCATCTCAATAAACGACTCTGCTAAACCTTCTTTACGATGATCGGTTAATCTTGTTTTTTGTCTTCTAATTTGGCTTTCTAATTTATCTAAAGCTAAGTCAATCGCTGAAAAATAATCATCATGTACAGCTTCTGCTCTTAACAGGCCAACCTTAGTAGGGATTGTTACTTCAATTTTATGATGCGTATTGTAAACTTTGACAAGAACATTTGCGACTGTGTTTTCATCGATTAGAATATATTTTTCTAAAAACTCTAACTTTTGTTGCACTCTTGTTCTCATACCATCTGTAATTTCAACATTTTTACCACGTACATTTACTTGCATATAAACTACCTCCTATTGTATACATTATAACTCATTTTCTAAAGATTTGAATATCAAACCACTTGTTATTAATATAACTTCTAATATATCGATTTATATTCTACCATCTCATGGTATTCTTTTAGTCCTGTTTCATAACTCTTGTTTGCAATCAGGCTTAAAAGGTCATCAATTGGCTTGCCATCTAAGACCAAACTAAACTCGTTTAAAACACTATTTGTCATAACTATGGCTTTATAGTACAAATCTAAAAATGATTCATTACTAATAAATTCTGGATTGGCTGGATTTTTCCATCTATGATTATTAAGATTTAAGACATCCTCATCTTTAGCCACCTTATCAGTAACAATGTGGCTAGAAAACTCCCACTTTTTGCCAAGCATTCTTTCTATAAGTGACACTATCTTGAACTTAAAACCACTTGGATCATACAGGACACTTAGGGTTGTCTTTGCATCTTTAAAGGATTGATTAACATATTCCATTTTAAATGTTAAATCATAAGTTTTTTCGGTTGCTTCCTTATAGACTTTATAAATTGCTGTTTCTATTTCGTTATCTGTTTTTAAGATAGATTTTGATGGATAATCTCTAATTGATGCTTTACGATATTTATTTACCATAACAGTATCTAACATTGATTCATAGCGATAATGCCAGTAAGTTGTTTCTTTAGTACTGCCATCACTTCGGTAAAATATAAACGGATGAACACTACTATCTAAACCCCAGTGAGTAAGATGGCCAATCATAAAACTAATCATCGTTGCTTTGAGGTTTTCATCTTTTTCATTTATACATGAATTAACTGCAATTTTATACCAATCATTAATCTTTTTTGCATGGATAATACCACCAATATCCCTAACTTTTTTCCCAATACTTTGGTTTTGCCAAGGCAGTTGGCTATGATAGAAAAGATAGTCAGGTCCACTTGTTCCAACACTAAAAGCCTGTGGGTTTTTTTTAACATAAT
This sequence comes from Erysipelothrix sp., assembly GCA_012512595.1. GTDB lineage: Bacteria > Bacillota_I > Bacilli_A > Erysipelotrichales > Erysipelotrichaceae > JAAZDN01. Next base: position 52,101 of record JAAZDW010000010.1, on the reverse strand, counting down.
TTTGAATCTCACTATTAGCGATTTCTAATACATCTTCCCCAAATATTTTATGGGTCATTAAATTCGGCATATTATTCCTCCAATTTTAATTTTGTAATCTCTATTCTTTGTCTTACGGTTGCGAGTTGAATCTTATAAGCCTCTAATTTTTCTTTTTCAACTTCTATTTTTGCTGCAGGTGCTTTTTCGATAAAACCCTTGTTTGCAAGCATCTTATTTGAACGAGTAACTTCATTATTCAATCTTTCGGCTTCTTTATTTAATTTATTTAACTCTTCTTGGTAGTCAACAATATCACTCATTAAAATACTAACACTTCCACCTTTAAAAGTTCTAACTAAGGCTTCGCCCTCAATATTATCAACAATTTCAAGTCTTGCTAACATATACAAGATTTCTCGCTCTAAACTATTGAAAGTTAAGGTAGTGTTTTTATGGTCTACGATCATTGCGGCTAAATCTAAGGATGGTTTTAATTCATACTCAACTCTTATTTCTCGACTTAGTTGAATAATATTAATAATTTTGTCCATTTGAGTAACCAATTCTATATTTGTCATTGTATTTGTCTTTGGCCACGCCGCATCATAAATTGATTTACTATTAATACTGTAGTATATTTCATCAGTTACAAAAGGTACAAATGGATGCAATAAACTTAATATATTATTAAGCATTGTTTTAAGTAAATATGCTGCCGCATTACTTTTAGCTGGGTCTTCACTTTTTAGACTGGCTTTTGAAAGTTCAATATACCAATCACAAAATTGGTCCCAAACGAAATGATATAGTTCATTACCGGCAATTGCATATTCATATTTTTCCATATTTTCAGTCACACTTTTTAAGGTTTTATTAAATTTATCGATTATCCAAAAATCAGCTAGCGACAAGTCTTCAACTTTGGGTTGTTCGATTGCACGATCTTCTATATTCATAATAACAAATCTCGACGCATTCCAAAGTTTATTGATAAAGTTCCAAGCTGCCTCAACTTTACTTTCAATATATCTAACATCTTGCCCAGGCGTTGAATTGGTGGCTAAAAAGAATCTAAGTGCATCAATACCATATTCTGCAATAACATCTTGAGGATCGACACCATTACCCAAACTTTTACTCATTTTTAGACCCTTGCTGTCACGAATTAGTCCATGGATAACAACATCTTTAAACGGTCTTTCTTTCATTAGATATCTTGAAGTAAATGCCATTCTGGCTACCCAGAAAAAAACAATGTCATAACCTGTTACCAAAACATCATTTGGAAAATATCGCTTTAAGTCTGCAGTTTCTTCTGGCCAGCCTAAAGTTGCAAATGGCCAAAGTGCACTTGAGAACCAAGTATCTAATACATCAGTATCATGAGTGTAGTTTTCAATATCAACTGGTGGGTTTTCTCCAACATAAATCTCTTCCGTTTCATTATGATACCAAGCCGGAATTTCGTGTCCCCACCAAATCTGTCTCGAAATACACCAGTCTTCGATATTTTCTAACCAACTATATAAAACATTCTCAAATCTTTGTGGATAAAAATTAATTTTAGTAGCTGGGTCTTCTTGAAATTTTAAAACTTCTTGGGCTAAGGGTTTCATCTTTACAAACCATTGTTTTGAAAGATATGGTTCAACAATAACTCCAGTTCGCTCAGAGTGGCCAACTTGATGGGTATAATCTTTAATTTCAACGACACAGTCTTGATCTTTAATATATTGGACCAATTGTTTTCTGGCGTCAAATCGATCAAGACCAGAAAATTTTCCAGCAACTTCATTCATCGTTCCATCTTCATTCATACAATTAATTAGTTCTAAGTTATGACGTTGTCCAATTTCAAAATCATTTGGATCATGAGCTGGAGTACATTTCATAGCACCAGTACCAAAGTCAACGTCGACATAATCATCAGCAATAATTGGCAAAACATCACCATTTGCAGGATTTATAACATTTTTGCCGATAACATCTAAGTATCTTTCATCTTTTGGATTAACTACAATACAAACATCACCAAACATTGTCTCAGGTCTTGTCGTTGAAACTTCTAAGTATTTGTCACTATCTTCGAAAAAGTATTTAAAAGTATACATGTGACCCGCAACATCTTTATACTCAACTTCAATATTTGATAAAGCTGTTTTAGCTTGAACATCCCAGTTTATAATTCTTTCTCCACGATAAAGTAGGTCATCTTCATATAGTTTAATAAATAAGGTGTTTACTGCCTCATTAAAATTATCATCTAAGGTAAATCTTTCACGCGAATAATCTAAGGACAGCCCCAGACTTTTCCATTGAGTCTTTATTCTTGTTGCATACTCATCCTTCCACTCAAAAGCTCTTTCATTAAACTTTTTACGGCCTAAATCATATCTAGAAATACCTTCTGTTTTCAATCTTTCATCAACTACTGCTTGGGTAGCAATCCCAGCATGGTCCATTCCTGGCAAATACAAAGCATCGAAATTATTCATTTTTTTATATCTAACCAGGATATCTTGAATTGTTCCATCCCATGCATGACCTAAATGTAAAATGCCCGTGACATTTGGTGGTGGTATCATAATAGTAAAAGGATCTTTAAGACTTGTCTTACCTTGGGCCTTAAATCTTTCTTCACTTAACCACTTATCATATTTACCTGCTTGTACCTTGTTAAAATCGTATTTATTGTCTAATTGTTTCATAATCTTTTCCTCCAATAAAAAAACGTCCCCAAAGGACGTCAATAACGCGTTACCACCTTAATTAGTGCATAATTACACTCACTTAAAATCATTAACGCTGATCAACGTTTTTATCTACTTAATTTCAATAAAACACTCATGGGTGACACTCTTATGTCAAATGTCTTGTTTCACCAGCCCAAGACTCTCTACAATTTAACTTTAAGATTAATCCAATCATTGCTTTCATGTATTTTATCATTAATGTGCGAAATAATCAAACTAGTCTTTGATATTATCTAAAATAATTTTTCTAATTCTTTGAGCAGCTTTTTTTGGTGTTGTATTAACAACTGCATAATGATAATCAGCAACTACTTCTAATTCGTTTCTAGCCTTTTCCATTCTTTTTTGAATAACTTCTTCTGATTCAGTTTGTCTTGATCTAATTCTTCTTTCAAGTTCATGTAAACTTGGTGGGACTAAAAATATTGATAAATAGTCATCAGTATTTTTCATTATCTGTTTTGCGCCTTCTACTTCGATTTCTAAAATGACATTGTAACCTTGATTTCGCATTTTCTCGACATAGTCTCTTGGTGTTCCATAACTATTTCCAACAAAGCTGGCATGCTCTAAAAGTTTGTTATTGGCCACAGCCTCATCAAATTCTTCTTGATTTACAAAGAAATAATCCTTATCTCTAACTTCTCCAACACGTGGTGCTCGCGTTGTTAGTGAAATTGAATAAATAAGATTTAAATCTTTGTCATTTATAAATTCTTCACGCACGGTCCCCTTGCCAACGCCTGAAGGTCCACTATAAATGATTAATAATCCTTTTTTCATTTTACATCTCCCTTTTGAATATATTAACGGAGTGAAGCGGTATTGTCAACAATAACCTGACAATACCGCTTAATCACCCTTATTTAATTTAAGATAGTTTCTTTCAAACGACTTGCAACATTAAAACTGTAGTCCCCTACTCTTTCAAAGTCACTTAAAATATCAACATAAAGAGCCATTACTAACGGACCCATCGGTACACGTTCTTTTAATCTTTCGATAAAGGCTTTTCTAGCTTGTTTTTCTAAACGGTTAATGTCATCTTCCATTTTATAAAGACGATCAATATGGTAGTGGCTTGGACTTTCAATAACTAAATATAGTTCATCTAATAACATTTCAATAATATTCATTAGTGCTTCCAATTCAAGGACTCCTTCATCACTAATAGTTTCATTTTGTTCATAGATGGAATCAAAGTGGGTAACAATATTTAGTAAGTGGTCCCCAATCCGTTCAATATCCTTAATCGAATAAATTAAGAAATTTAAATAAACCGTATTATCTTCATTTAAGGTGTGACCACTGATGTCAACTAAGTATCCTGATAAAACTCGATTAAGTTCATTAACCAAATCTTCATGCTTTTGGGCAGCTTTGGCGCATTCTCTTGAACCTGTATTAATATAGCACCTTGTCTCTTTAAAAATTCCTTTACAATTTTCTGCCATTTCTAAAGTTCCACTCAATGCTACACCTAGTGCCATTACTGGTGACTCATGGATAATCGATTTTTCAAAAACAGTTTCAACACTTAATTCTCTCTGATCCTCACCTTTAATTATTAAATTGACAAAGCTTTCAATCTGTTTTATAAATGGAACTAATAACAATGTTGTCGTAACATTAAAAATAAAGTGAGCAAAGGCAATTTCCATTAACTTATTTAAACCTAAGTAAGCAGATCCTATTTGAACAAGTTTTGTAAAGTAAGGCAAACTCAACATAAAAAGCAGAGTTCCAAATAAGTTAAAACTAATATGTGCTACTGCAGTTTTTTTAGATTCTTTTGTTCCACCAATACTAGACAAGACTGCAGTTATAGTTGTCCCAATATTTGCCCCAAAAAGAATTGGAATCGATGCGTTTAAAGTTAATATTCCTTGACCATACAAAGTCTGTAAAATCCCGATTGTTGCAGATGACGATTGAATTAGCATCGTCATAAATATCCCTAACAATAATGAATATAATTTATTTGTTGAAAGTGTAGTCGCAAATTGTGTAAATACTGGCATATCCGCTAAAACTTTTAAACCATCCCCCATTAAAGATAGACCAAAGAATAAAGCACCAAAAGCAATTAATAATCTCGCATAGTTTAAGGTTTTTTGTCTTTTTGCAAATAATTCCATAAAGGCACCGATAACAATTGCATATGGAGCAATCCGACTGATGTTAAAACCAATTAAAATGGCCGTTACGGTCGTCCCAATGTTGGACCCCATAAATATACCAATTGCCTGTCCTAGTGACATTAAACCTGAACGAACTAAACTAATAACCAAGGCTGTTGTAGCAGAACTAGATTGCATCAACGCTGTCACTATTATCCCAACAAATATACCCTTGATTGGATTAGTTGTATAGCGATCAATAAGCGATTTCATTCTATTTCCAGCAATATTTTTTAATTGTTCTCCAACTGTATTTATCCCAAATAAAAACAATCCTAATCCTGACATTACAATTAAAAAATCAAAACCAACTGTTTGCGCTTGACTTATGATGTCTGCCATCTTTACCTCCCATGTAATATTAATCTTATGCTACCATAACAATAGTATTTATACAATAATTTTTATAATAAATTTCTGTTATTTTGCTATAATGATATAGGAAAGAGTGATTAGATGGCATTAGATGGAATCCTTTTAAGTAAAGTCATTTTTGATTTAAATAATTATTTGCCAATGCGAATTAATAAAATATATGGAATCAATAAAACCGAGATTCTTTTTTATGTAAAAACAAAAAAAGAATCTAAAGTTTTACTAATAAGTACTGAGTCAATAAGTAATCGAATTCACTTTACTGAAAAAGATTATATAAATGAAAAATATCCTAATAACTTTGTAATGCTGTTGAGAAAACACCTATTAAATGGCCAAATTATTGAGATAAAACAAAAGGATTATGACCGATTTGTAATGCTAAAAATTAAAAGCCACAATAATATTGGAGATGAAGTGATTTTTAATATATATTTAGAGCTTTTAGGACGTTTTGCAAATATGATATTTTGCGATGAAAACGATATTATTTATGATGCGACAAAACGGATTTCGCCGATTGAAAATCCTAATGCAGCAATTATTCCTGGAGCCAAATATGAAATATCTTTACCACAATTTAAAAAGAACCCCTTTAAGAATAATGACTTTGATATAAATGATTCGTTAGTTAAACAGTTTTCAGGATTTTCACCAACACTTGAAAAAGAAGTTAGATACCGTATAGCAAACAATCAATCTTTTTTAACAATAATGGACGAAATCAAAAAGTCGGATAAGTTAGTCATTACTGAAGGTTTAAAAAAACCAGATTTCCACGCTATTCCCCTACTGCATTTGAAACAAACTTATAAGGCTTATCCAATCCACCAAGGTTTTGAGAAGTTGTATTATGACATAGCCCTTAAAAAGCGAATCGCAGAAAGCACCAGAGACTTAGCGAAGTTTGTCAAAGCTCAATTAAAAAAACAAAAACGAAAACTACTCAAGCTAAATGAAGAACTCGACAAAAATCAAAACGCTGATATATTTCTCAAATATGGAGATTTAATTATAACTTATCAAAATCAAATAAAAAAAGGTATGAAATATACCAACTTAGTTGACTATGAAACAGCTAAACCAATAACAATCGATTTAGACGAGAAATTAGATGCGATTGGAAATGCCCAAAAGTATTATAAAATTTATCGTAAAAAAACTAATTCACTTAAACATTTACAGCAACAAATACTTGACACCGAAAATGAAATTAAATATTTTGAAATTTTAACTGATCAATTAGACTTTGCTGATATAAATAGTGCTCAGGAAATGCGCCAGGAACTAATTGACAATAAGTATATCTTTGACAAGAGCAAATTTAAAGATAAGCGTAAGCCTAAGGCTCCAAAATTTTTAAATATTGAGTATGATGTTGACACAACCATTCGAGTTGGAAAAAACAACATTCAAAACGACTATGTAACCTTTAAAGCTTCTTCAAAAAAAGACTATTGGTTTCATGTTCAAGATTACCATGGAGCTCATGTAGTTGTCGCAACTAATAATCTAACAACAGAAGTCACAGATTTAGCAGCAAGTCTTGCAGCTTATTATTCTAAAGCAAAAGCGTCAAGTAATATCCCAGTTAATTTTACTCAGATTAAAAATGTAAAAAAAATTCCTAGAGCACCTCTAGGAATGGTAAAAATTGATGACTATGAAACAGTCTTTATAAATATCGATAAAGAACTGATTGAAGAATACACTAAATAAAAAACCTGAATTATAAAATTCAGGTTTTTTTGCTTATCTATTAAGTTTATCTAATTCATTGTTTAATCGGTCTAAAGTATCAAAGTGTTCATTAATGGATTTATTATTATTCGTAATATATCCTTGTAATTCTGATAGTTCTTTTTCTTTAGCTTCATTTAACTCTGGAAAAGACTCATGATCTTCTGCTGGAAGTGCACGATTTAGTAAGTTGTCATATTTAGCTATAATAGTTTCATTCAATAATTCTAAAGAATCTATTTGAGCATTAACATTTTCAAGTTCTGTTTCGATTTCTTCTAAGCGACCTTCTTTATTGAAACTTTGTTGCGAATGGAAATTTTTGTAGAAAACATCTCTAGCACCTTGGAAAGCTTCCCAAAGACTATTATCATGTTTACGACCACTATATCCAGCTTCGCGCCATTCTTCCATAAATTCTTCCATTTTGATTCTTGTTGGTTCCCAATCTGTAGAATCTTGTAATTCTTGAGCTAGTTCAACAAGGTTTGTCTTTGTATCAAAGGCATCTTTTTGCTTTTGACGTAATCCTTCAAAATGTTCATTTTGACGTTGAAAGAACTTTTGTCTTGACTCGTTAAATTCAGCCCAAAGTTTGTCATCTGTTCCACGTCCTGCAAAACCTGCAGCTTTCCAATCATCCATAGCTTGGTGCATAACGGCAGATGTACTCTTCCATTCTGTCGATTCTTCATATTCTTTAACTTTTTCAACAAGTTCTGCTTTAATTTCAGCAGCTTTTTGAATTCTTTCAACTCGTTGGTCAAAGTGTTCTTTTCTTCTGTTAAAGAAATGATCATTTACAGCTTGAAATTTATCCCAAAGTTCATCATTATCAGGATCTCCAGCCCAACCGGAATTACGCCACTCTTTTTGCAAAGATTTATATTTGTCGGCTGTTTTATTCCATCTGGTTGATTCTTTCATTTCTTCAGCTTGTCTTAGTAAGTCAGTTTTGATTGCGATTGCTTCATCAATTGCTTCCTGTGATGCAGTATGTCTTTCAAGTGCTCTCTCAAAACGCGTTTCTAAGCGCTTGTCTGTACCTTCATCATGGATCATTTCCCATTCTTCTTGAATTTCTTCAATTTTTTCTTCATTTTCTTCACCACTAAGGTCGAAGATTTCTTGAATTAATTCTTGCTTACGTTCATCTTGGACAGTATCTAAACTTTCCCATCCAAATTGGTTATTACTACGATAAGATGGTTGTCTGTATTCTCTTCTTCTTGGTGCAACCTTTTTTGCTGGTTTTTCTGTTTCTACACTAGCCTTAGTTTCTACTTCTTTAGTTTCTACTACTTCAGCTTCTACTTCTTGAGTTTCTACTTCTTGAGTTTCTACTACTTCAGATTCTACTTCTTGAGTTTCTACCTCTTTAGTTTCTACTACTTCACTAGCTGTATGTTCAGTTTCTTCAACACTCTTTTCTTCTTTTGCTTCTTCAGCATTATTGACATTAATATCTGTCTTATCCATTAAATCACTCCTACGCTTTATATTGTACCATCTTTTATAATAAAATGATAAACAAATCAATCATTATTTAGGTCATATAATCTACTTATTAAATTATATTCTAAATAATTTTAATAAATATTAAAAATATTTATCGTGCAATCAAACTACTTCACAAAAAAAGTTATATGCTCTTTAAAATAAGCAGACAACTTTCTAGGAAATAGTTATTTTATCTTAATAATTTTTACTTCATAAGGTTCTTCAACTGCGACCGTAACCGTTTCATTTGCCTTTTTACCTATTAGTGACTGAGCTAAAGGTGTTTCATTAGATAGCTTGCCATTAAGTGGATCTGCTTCAACAGAACCAACTATTGCATAAGTAGTTTCTATATCTAATTCCATATCTAAAAGTGTGACCGTAGATCCTAGTCTGACAATTTTAGAAGTTCCTTTATTACTGTCGATAATCTCGATGTTATTTAGCATAACTTCAAGCTCGCTTATTCTCGCTTCTACTTTTCCTTGACGTTCTCTTGCTGCATCATAATCAGCATTTTCAGATAAGTCACCTTGTTCGCGAGCAGCTTTTAGCTCTTCGATTACTTCTTTTCTAACCACATGAATTAAATTACTTCTTTCTTCTTTTAATTCTTCGTGTCCTTGTTTTGTTACATGTACTTTTTTACTTAACATTAACAGCCAACTCCTTAACTTTAACCATGATAGCATAAAGTTTAAAATATAGCCATTAATACTAATATTATCTATATTCTTTAAACTTTTAAAATACTACCAATCTTTGTAACCAATAAATCTATAGCTACTTCATTTTCGCCACCAATTGGAACAATCACATCGGCATGCTTTTTAGATGGTTCAACAAATTGTTCATGCATTATTTTTACAGTGTTTTCATATTGGTTAACAACATGTTCTAAAGTTCTGCCGCGATCATTTACATCGCGCATTAATCTTCTAATAAAACGAACATCTGCATCAGTATCCACAAAAATTTTAATATCTAAAATATCTCTAATTTTTGAATCTTCTAAAACAAACAAGCCTTCTAAAATTACTACCTCAGCTGGTTCAACGTGTTCTTTTTTATCGGATCTTGTATGATTTACAAAGTCATACATTGGCTTGTCTATTGGCTTCCAATTTAAAAGGTCATTTAAATGGCAAAGTAAGTAATCATTATCAAAGGCAAACGGATGGTCATAGTTTGTTTTTAAACGCTCACTCATTTCCATGTCATCTTGATTTTTGTAGTAGTCATCTTGCTTAATTACTTGGACTGATTTAAAGTCATTAAAAGTTTCGGCAATTCTTCTTGAGATAGAAGTCTTTCCAGAAGCACTGCCCCCAGCTATTCCAATTATTAATGGTTTTTTCATTTTATACCTACCTTAAATATTTATTAACTTTTTTAGCGTGCTCTTCATATGTTTCTGAATAATAAATTGTTTTGTCACCTTTTGCATCAGCCATAAAGAAGAAATAATTTGTCTTTTTTGGCTTTAATGTTGCCTTTATCGCAAACTCGCCTGGATTTGTAACTGGTCCTGGCATAATTCCATAATAAATGTAGTTGTTATATGGAGAATCAAAATCTGTGTTTTTTTCACATTCTTCCCATGAATCAAAATCATATAAGGCATAACAAACGGCTGCGCTAGATTCTAAACGCCATCCTATATCTAAACGATTATACCAAATTCCCGCAATAATTTGATCATCTTCAAAGTTACCTGACTCATATTGAGTAAGTGAAGCTAGAGAGAATATCTCGTGAATACTATATTTGCTTGCTGCAAATTCAGCTTGATACTTCTCATACACTATTAGTGTTTGATCTAAAAGTTTTCTTGTTATTGCATCTGCATCAGTATCAATAAAAAAGTTATATGTATTTGGAGCCAAGTAACCTTCCAATTTAACTTTCAATACATCACTTAATACATCTTTTGTTAAAAATGGATAATCATTCATAAGCAATTCAATATAGTCTGCATCATTCCATAGATTTATTAATTCTTCTTTACTGACATCAACTTTTGCTGAAATCTTTTCTGCGATATCTTTTGCCCAAAGTCCTTCTTGTAAAGTTATTGTTACTTCATTTAATACGACATTATCTCCCTTAGTAAGGTGAATTAGAATTTCGCGAGCGTTTAAGCTTTTATCCAAATTAAAATTACCTTCAACAAAACTACTGGTTTTAGAAAGTCTTCCATATAGTTTTAACATTGAGGCTGATTTAATAATCGCTTGGTCCTCTAGGTTATTAGTAATTGTTGTTAAGTTATCATTTGGATTAACAACAAACACAACTACTTCTTCTTCTTTTGTCATAGGGTTCAACATTGTATTGTACGCAAAAAAACCCGCAGCCAATATCAATCCAAATAAAAATGCAATTATCGCTACTCTATTAAAAGTCTTCTTGTTCATCCTCAAATGCTCCTAGCACTTCTTCAATCATATCCCATTCAGCGTCATCTTCAATTGGCAAAAGCTTTCCTTCGCCTTTATCTTCTTTGTCATATTTAAAAGCCATAACTTCACCATCATCTGAATCTGGATTGTGTAAAAGCACATAATTCTGGCCATCACCTTCAAATTCTAAAAGAATTTCTAAATTTTCTACTTCATTTCCTTGTTCATCAAAAATTGTAACTGTTTTGTCCATAATTGCCTCTTTTCTTCCCTATATATATTACTCTAAATCTAATTAAATTAATAGGATTCTTATCTGTCTCACATAAAAGAGGACAATTTTGCCCTCTAATTAATTTTTAGAATCAAGGTAACCTTGTAAAATTATCACTGCGGCTACTTGATCAATTACTTTTTTTCGGTTTTTTCTTGATACATTACCTTGAATAAGGGCATTTGTCGCAGCCTTACTAGATAAACGTTCATCCCAAAGAATTACTTGATAACCTAAGGCTTCGAGTTCAACTTTAAAGTCAAGAGAAATGTTACCTCTAATCCCAACTTCACCACTCATGTGCTTTGGAAGACCTAAAACAATCTTCTCAACATCAAAGTCTTCTAAACATTTTATAACTTTGTGTAAGGCCTGTTTATAATCATTTGGATTAAAGAAAATCGTTTCATGGGGACTTGCTAAAGTTTGTAAAAGATCGCTTTTGGCAATCCCTACTGTTTTGCTCCCCAAATCTAAACCAATTATTCTTCTTCGCATTTATTTTCTAAGTAAAATCTTACTAATTCTTCAATAATATCAGCACGATCAACTGATTGAATAACACTTCTTGCGTTATTGTGGCTTGATATATATGCTGGATCATTAGATATTAAATAACCTGCCAATTGGTTAACTGCGTTGTATCCGCGTTCTTCTAGAGCAGTATTAGTTAATCTTAAAACTTGCTTAATAGTATCACGTTTTATCTCTTCCGATTCAAATGCTTTTGTTTCTGTTAAATGTTTGGACATATAAATACCTCCTATAGGCTATATCATATAATAGTTTGGACTATTTTTAAAGGCTTAAGCGAAACTTTCAACAATATTTTTAATTGCTTGCTCAACTTTACTAACATCTTTTCCACCAGATTGAGCAAAGTCTTTACGGCCGCCTCCATTACCACCTGTAAAAATTGCTAAGTCTTTGGCAATTTTACCGGCATTAACATCAAGCTTGTTTGCTTTAACATCACAGGCAACAACAAAGACGACTTTTGATTTTTGGGTAGTTGCTAAGATTACTAAAACACTTGATATTTCATTTCTTATTGCATCTGCAATATACTTTAAATCTTTAGCATCTAAGTCATCATAAACCTTAGTGACAATGTTCAAGTTGTTTTTACTTACAACCGCTTGTTTTAGCATAGTAATCTCACTATCTAATTTTAATTCACTATATTCTTCAATTTGAGCTTGCAGTTGTTTATTTTCATTTAATAGTTCATCAACTTTTGCTTCAACTTGGCTTACTTGTTTAACTTGTAGTTGTTTTTGGATTGAACTTAAACGCTGTTCAACATTTAAAAGTTCTTTATAAACATTTTGACCGGTAGTAAAGTTTAAACGGCGGATACCACTTCCAACTGATTCTTCCGATAAAATTTTAAAAATACCAATCTCTGCAATGTTTTCGACATGGGTTCCACCACATAACTCTTTAGAATATTCTCCCATTGAAACTACGCGAACTAAGTCGCCATATTTTTCATCAAATAAGGCAATTGCCCCACTTTTTTTAGCATCCTCAATACTCATTAATTCAGTCACAACTTTTGCGGCTGCATTAATCATATCATTTACGATTTGTTCAATACTATCTAATTGATCTTTATCAACTCTTTCAAAGTGATTAAAGTCCAGTCTTGCATATTTATCGTTAACAAAGGATCCAGCTTGGCCAACGTGGTCACCTAGAGTATCCATTAAAGCTGCGTGCACCAAGTGAATTGATGAGTGATTGCGTTTGATTTGCTGGCGCCTATTTTTATTAACTCTTAATACTACTTTATCGCCAACATTGACTTCGCTATTATTTTCGACTAAATGAAGGTGTTGGCCATTTGGGGCCATAATTGTATCAATTACTTCAATTAGATTGCCGTTTGATAATTGTATATCTCCAGTATCACCAACTTGACCACCACTTTCAGCGTAAAATGGTGTTTTCTTAGTTATTACACTAAAGTTTTTTGTTGTAGTTAAAACACTTTCACCATTGACAAATAAAGCTATTATTTCAGATTCATCGGTTAAATTTGTATACCCAGTAAATTCACTTTCACCTTTAAATTCAATTAAGGCTTTTGACTGGCTTGCCATAGAATCGCCTTCTAAGCGTGCTTGTCGAGCCCGCTGTCTTTGTGCCTCCATCTCTAACTTAAAGCCTTCTAAGTCAACCTTATACCCTGATTCATTAGCAATCTCTTGTGTTAGTTCAACCGGAAAGCCATAAGTGTCATATAACTTAAAAGCAACCGCTCCAGTGATTAAATTATTAGTCGCAAGCCTTAGTTCATCCGCAAGGTGTTGTTCACCTAAAGCTAAAGTTTGAGTGAATCTTTCTTCTTCATTTAAAATTAATTTTTGATTATATTCAACTTTGTCTAAAAGATAAGGATAAAACGCTTTCATACTTTCTGCAACAACTAAGACTAATTTATAAAGATAGTTTTCTTTTACTCCGATTAGTTTACTATGGCGAACTGCCCTTCTTAATAAACGTCGTAAAACATAGCCCCGTCCTTCATTTGAAAACATTGCCCCATCTGATAAGGCAAACACAATTGTCCGGATATGATCACTAATAATTTTAAAGGATTCTTGGTTTTGCTCAGCATATTTAACTGTTGCATATTTTTCTATTTCTTTTATTATTATTTGAAAAGTATCAGTGTCAAAATTTGTTTCTACTTCTTGAACAATACAGGCTAAACGTTCTAAACCCATTCCTGTATCAATATTTTTTTGTGGCAGTTCTTTAAAGTCTTTGCGCTCAACATTTGCTTTTGCATCATACTGAGAAAAGACTACATTCCACACTTCTAAGTAGCGATCATTATCAATTTCTTCAAAAAATAATTTTTCTCCAAGGTTTTTGGGATCAAAGGCTTCACCGCGGTCATAGAAAAGTTCACTATTAGGACCACTAGGTCCTTCACCAATTTGCCAATAATTATCATCAGTTTTTAAAATTCTTTTTGGATCGATTTTTATTTCATTTACCCAGACATCATAGGCTTCAGTATCATCTGTGTGAACAGAAACATACATTTTATCTTGATCCATGCCAACCCAATCTTTGGAAGTTAAAAATTCCCAAGCAAAGTGGATAGCTTCACTTTTAAAATAGTCGCCAATCGAAAAATTACCTAGCATTTCAAAAAAAGTATGGTGGCGCGCAGTCTTTCCGACGTTTTCAATGTCATTAGTTCTAATCGATTTTTGGGCATTAACAATTCTTCGATTACTAGGGATGACACTACCATCAAAATATTTTTTTAAAGCTGCAACCCCACTATTTATCCACAAAAGGGTTTCATCACCAACTGGAACTAAACTTGCACCTGGTTCTACCATATGATCTTTAGACTTAAAATAGTCTAAAAACATTTGTCTTAATTCATCTGTACTACGATACTTCATTTTATTTTCTCCTTTACAATAAAAAAACGCCTTTCCAAGAGTGAAAAGATCACGGTACCATCTTGAAGGACGCTTAATTGGCTTTAACGCAGTTATACGGAAACGATTAGGTTTCACTCAAAAGTAGCTTCAATAACTTTTATCTGTAGTTTTCACCGCCCACTACATCTCTAAATAATAAAAATTACTTACTCGTCTTTATCATTGTTATAGGTGTTATTATAGCATAAATTTATCAGATTAAAAATCAAAGTTATCACTAAATTGGTTTAGATTCGCAATCAAGGTCGTTTTTCGCTCATATTGTTCATCCTTTTGAACGCGTTCTAAAAATAAATCTTGACTTCCAACTAATATAAGATTTCTTTTTGACCGAGTAATCGCCGTATAAAGTAATCTTTTTCTAAGCATGAAAATACTTGATCTTACAATTGGCATAATAACAATTGGATACTCACTACCCTGGGACTTATGAATTGAAACACAGTAAGCATGGGTTAGATAGCTTAGACTTTCACCCGTGTATGTGACAAGGTTTCCTTCAAAATCAACATGAAGATAAACCTTAAAAGGATCTGAGTCATCTATTTCAATTAATCTTCCAATATCACCATTAAAAACTTGTTCATCTATTTGATTTTTTAATTGCAAGAGTTTATCCCCTTCACGAAAAAGACGATAACCATATTTAAATTCCTTTTTGTCACCAGCTTTTGGATTAAATACTTGTTGAATTTTATTATTCAAGATATTGATTCCACTTGAATTGCGATACATAGGGGCTAAAACTTGAATATCATCAATGTCATAGCCGGCATCTAAATAATTTTGAACGATTTGTAAAATTGCTTCATCAACTTGACTGCTATCAGCTTGAAAAAATCTTACTTCATCTTCAAAGACGATTTGATCATAGTTACCTTTATTTATTTTATCAGCTAAGTAAATTACACTTGAGCCAACTTTTTGACGATAGATCTTTTTTAATCTTTCAACAGGAAAAAGCTCTGAAGAAATTAAATCTCTTAAAACGGCTCCCGGTAGTACTGAAGGCAATTGATTTTCATCACCTACAATTAAAATCTTTTTAACGTTTTGTGCTGCTAAAAGTAATTTTGAAAAAAGCCATTGGTCAACCATTGAAAACTCGTCAATAATTAAAATGTCATAGGGTAAAAGATTGTCACTGTTCATACCAAACGTATTATTTTCTAAGTCCCATTTTAATAAGCTGTGAATTGTAAAGGCGTCACTATTAGTTAATTCACTTAAGCGCTTAGCAGCTCTTCCAGTTGGAGCACAAAGGGCAATAGATATATTTGGAAACAAGTGCTGGTACATAAGTACCATTGCTCTAATTATCGTTGTTTTCCCAGTTCCAGGGCCTCCAGTTAAAATTGAAAGATCGGCTTCAAGAAACTTTTTTATAGCACTTTTTTGGCTTTGATCATAGGTAATCCCAATTTCTTTTTCAATTACATTTAGATACTCATCTATTTTATTTTCACTTACAGTTGCGAGTTTATTTTGCGGAAAAATATTTAATACTGTTGCAATATTTTTTTCGCTATCATATTGGGTGTGGTGGTAAATATTCTCACTTTCCATGACAAGCACTCGGCGCATTAAAGTATTAACTAAGGCTCCCTCAAAACTTTCTTCATCATATCCATATTTAAGATAAACACCTAACAAATCTGTTTTGTTTATATAACTGTCACCGGTATTATTGCCATGCTCTAAAACGCTTTGAATTATTATTGCTTCTTTTTTGTGAATACTATCTTGATCAAAATTCATTTTTAATGCTAATTTGTCCGCTGTTTTAAAGCCAATTCCACTGATATCTTCCATTAATCGATATGGATTTTCTTCAACAACTTCAATTGCTTCTTTACCATAGGCTGCATCAATTCTAATAATCATATTTATACTTAGACCATAACTTGAAAAGTAAGCAACCAATTGTTCAAAGTTACCTTCATTATTTAAAATACCATTGTATAAAGAGTTAGCTTGAGTTTCTGTCAAGTTAATGGTGTCAATAAGCTTTGGGTTGGCTTTTATTAAATTTACTAAGTCATTTCCTAGTTCATCAAAAATCTTTTCAGCCGTTTTTGTTCCAATTCCAGGGAATATCCCACTGCTTAAAAATTTTATTAAGGCATTTTTATCAGTTGGCAAAACTTTGGTATATTTAATATAGTCAAACTGAATTCCATATTTTTTATGTTCTACATACTCACCTAAAAGCTCATATTGACTATCATAATCTAGGTCTTGAATATGGCCAACTGCAATTATTTGATCTGAGATCATATTATCAAGCACAAAAAAAGCTACAGTATAGTAGTTTTCATTATTTTGAAAAATCACTCGCTCAAATTGGCCAGTGATCTTTTCTTTATTTTGCACTAAGTGCCTCGTCTAGTCTTAGCTTAAGCGATTTAGTGTCACGGTATGCTTGTTCAATGACACCACCACCAATTACTACATCACCATCATAAAAGACAGCTTGTTGCCCGGGCGTTATTGCATCAATTAAATTATCAAACTTAACTAAAATATCATCACCTTGTTTATAAAGGGTAACTGGATTATCTTTTTGTCGATATCTAAATTTAGCATTACACTTTTTGCCATCTTTTATTTCTGTAAACATATTGACTTCACTCACTAAACAAGAGTCTGATGCTAGCCAATATGAATCATCTATGTTTGAAACATATAATTCATTTTTTAAAACGTCTTTTCCTACTACAAACCATGGTCCTAAACTTCCACCGATGCCTAATCCTTTTCGCTGGCCAATCGTGTAGTATAAAACACCTTCATGATTGCCTAAAACTTCTTTAGAGGTAATATCAATTATTTTACCCGTTTTTGCTGGTAGGTAATTTTTTAAAAACTCTTTAAAATTTCTTTCACCAATAAAACAAATTCCTGTCGAATCCTTCTTTTTGGCAATTGATAATTCCATTTCTAAAGCGATGTCGCGAACTTCTTTTTTTGAATAGTTGCCAAGTGGAAACAAAGTTTGACTTAAAACATCTTTATTTACTTGTGATAAAAAATATGTTTGATCTTTATTTAAATCTTCGGCTTTTTCCATCATAAAAACATCATCATGATTAACTACTTTTGCATAATGACCAGTTGCGACATAATCAAAATCATTCGCTTTTGCATATTGGTAAAAAGCATCAAATTTTATATATTTGTTACATAAAATATCAGGGTTTGGTGTCCGGCCTTTTTTAAATTCTTCGATAAATTCAACAAAGACATAGTCCCAATATTCCTTAATAAAATCTACTCTTAATATTGGAAGGTCCAAGGCATTTGCAACATCGACTGCGTCTTGATAATCAAGTTCTTGAGGACATACCTCATCTTTGATTGTTGGATTGCCCATTATGTCTAAATTAGCTAAAGCATCCCAATTACGCATAAAACAACAAGTTACATCATGTCCTTGTTGTTTGAGTAAATATGCAGCAACTGCTGAATCAACACCACCTGATAAGCCTAATAACACTTTCATTTTATTACCTGCTTTCAGTTATTATCTCTTCTTCTTCATTTCGCCAATGGCCACAGTATGGAAAGTTTTCACAGTCTTCCTCACAACCTTTAGCGGCGACCTCGCGAATCTTTCGTGGCAAAAACATTTCTATTTCCTCTTCATCATAACCAACTTGAAAATTGCGATTGCTCACGATTATTGGTCTTCTTAAGACTGTTGGGTTTGTTTGAATAAATCTTATCAACTCATTCAAAGACATCGAATCAATATCTATGTCTGATTCGCGAATAATTTTTGAACGAGTACTTATAATATCACTAGTACCATTTTCACTTCTTTGGATCAAATGTCTTAATTCTACCTCATTAAGTGGTAGTGTAATGATATTCTTTTCAATAAACTCTAAGTCATTTTCTTTTAAAAACTTTTTTACTTTTCGGCAGGATGCACATCCTGGTGAAGTATATAGTACTATCATAGATACCACCTCGTATACAAATTATAACAAAATATATGCTTAAATACTAGACTTTAAGTGTTTTTATTACTATAATAAGAGAGATTATGGATATAAGCAGCTAGCCTAATTGTTAAGGCCGGTATTATCTTTTAATAAATAAAAAATTTATAAATAAATTAGTCATTATAAAATAATTTAAATAAGGTTGATACCCCACTTGTTAGTGGCCTAATAGGTATCTTTTTTAAAGGAAGGGAAATTATTATGCAAAGAATGTTAAGCGGAATTAAGCCAACAGGAGAACTACATTTAGGAAACTATATCGGAGCTTTAAGAAACTTTGTTAAGTATCAAGAAGATTATGAGATGTATGTTTTTATTGCAAATTTACATACCGTCACTATCCCACAAGACCCAAAAGAAATCCATAAATATTTAATAGATGCAATTGCCTTATATATTGCATGTGGTTTAGACAAAGACAAGGCGACAATTTTTTTACAATCTGATGTTTTAGAACATGCAAATTTAGGGTTTATTTTAAGTTGTCACAGTTATGAAGGTGAACTTGACCGCATGACCCAATATAAAGATCGAAAACAAAAAGGAGAAACTGGTCTAAGTGTTGGTTTTTATACCTATCCAACGTTAATGGCAGCTGATATCTTAATGTATGATGCTGACTTTGTCCCTGTTGGAGACGATCAAAAACAACATGTTGAGCTAGCCCGTGATATTGCTGAGCGCATGAATAACCGCTATGGGCAAATGTTTAAAGTTCCAAAACCTTTAATCGCAGAAGTAGGCGCAAGAATTATGGACCTTCAAGACCCAGCCAGAAAAATGAGTAAGTCAGATCAATCTGACAAAGGTTGTATCTTTCTTTTAGATTCTCCAAAAACTGCCCGCAAGAAAATAATGTCAGCTCAAACCGACAGTGTTAACATTGTCCAATTTGACACAGAAAACCAACCAGGAATTAGTAACCTCTTAACAATATATGCAGCACTTAAAGAAATAACTATTAAAGAGGCTGAACTTATCTTTAAAGATTATCGCTATGGTGATTTCAAAAAAGAGGTCGCACAAGAAGTTGTTGAACTTTTAGAGAAACTTCAAAGTGATTACACAGAAATTATTAATTCAGACATTATAGAAAAAACCCTTACTAAGGGCAAAGAAAAGGCCCAAAAGATTGCCAGTGCTAAATTAGATCAAGTCTTAACTACTTTGGGCATTAAAATTTAATAATAAAAGTTAAGAAATCATTCAGCAACTATAAGCTAATTAAAGATTTCAAATATAATATCTTTACAAAATAAATCTGTCATAATTATTTAAAAACCGAGATAAGTTAAACTTATATCTCGGTTTTAATTTTGCTAAATGCTTTCGATTGTTTCTAAAAACTTTTCAATTGGTTGATTGCCAACAATTTCATGGACTTCGTTAATTACAATTTTTGGTACTCCACTAACATTATATTTGTTGGATAATTCACTAAAGGTTTGGGCCTCAATCATCACTGCTCTTATATTTTCATTTTCAAGGGCAAGCTTGTGAGCTTTTGAAACTGCACCAGGACAGTGTGGACAGCCCAAAGTAACAAATACCTTGATATCGATTGGCTTTTTAATTTTAGTTAATCGCGCCTTTAACTCATCTGGCATTGCTTCGCCAACACCTGAAACTTCTAATAATCCAGTTATAAGTGAATTAATTTCATGACCAGCCGGAATTCCATAAAACTTTATCCCATTGTCTTTTTTATTACTGTCCAACAAAACAATGCTTGGAGTCATTTCTACATTTAACTCTTTTGCCTTAGCACTATCTTTTTCAATATCATAAGTTTCTAGTTTAATTTTCTCGCCTACCTCTTCAATTTCTTTCATGAAATTTAAAGTATCTGGACAAGTATCACAGTCATTTTCTTTTGTAAACACCACAATTGTTACTTCATTTTTCATTTTACTAAAAACACCTTTTAAGTTTTGTCTAATTTCTTCATTAAGTAATGCCATTTTATTCCTCCTATTTATCTAATTTATTTATATAAGCACTTGCACTAAGGGCTGCTTTTGCCCCTTCTCCACTGGCTATAGATATTTGTTTATATGGTACGTTTGTCACATCCCCAGCCGCAAAGACACCTTTTTCACTTGTGTTACAAAAACTATCAATTTCAATTTCTCCTGTCCTCAAAGTCTTTACAATCGATTTAAATGGATCACTATTAGGTATAGATCCAATTTGAACAAAGACTCCGTCAACCTTTAAATCTAATTGTTTAGTCTTTTTTGTATTATATAACTTTAAACCTTTTACTAAAGTATCTCCATATATTTCTTTTACTTGGCTATCTAACATCAGTGTGACATTTTCTTTGGCATATAATTTATCAATTAAAATTTGTTCAGCTTTTATTTCACTTCTTTGAATAATAACGACTTTTTTTGCGATTTTTGATAAATCCAAAGCTGCCTCAACCGCAGCATTGCCGCCTCCGACAACCGCAACTACTTTATCTTTGTATAAAGGTCCATCACAAATAGCGCAATATGCGACCCCTTTGCCCACATAATCATCTTCGCCTGAAACATTAAGTTTTCTTGGTTTACTTCCAGTCGCAATAATAAAAGTTTTGCTCTTAAAAACCGAACCATCCGAAAGGTAGTGGTAAAACAAGTTATCTTTCTTTTCTATTTTTTCTAGGTTATATTCAATTTTTATTGGAATATCATAACTTGTTACATGATCTTTAAAAACTTTAGTTAAACTTTCTCCACTCATTGAATCATACCCTAAGTAGTTATCAACTGATGAAGTATCCATTACCTGACCACCAATTTGTTTTGCTATTAAGCCAACATCAAGCCCATTTCGCTTACCATACAAGGCGCTATTTAAGCCCGCAGGACCAGCACCAACGATTAAGATGTCATAAATCTTATTTTCATCTAAGCTAGTCTTGTTATCTAATATATTACTATCTAAATTTAATTCAAACACAATTTCCACCTCCTCAATTTTAACCGTTATTTGTTATTAATGATCTTACAAATAGTTGATTCACTTAGATTTCCAAACAACAAGCCTATTTCTCTTAAACTTAAGATTGAATTTTTTCTAAAATATTTGATCCAATAATTTCTCACTTCTAAATTTTTTAATAAGTCTTCAAAGGTAAAAGAGTTTTCTTTTAAAATACTGTCAAGCTTTATTCTCGCTTCTTCTTTATCCATAATACAAGTCCTTACATCTTGACAAAACAGCGAGTTCTCATCACAAATAAAGCTATCTTTCGTAAGCGTATTTTCAAAATAATAACTATATTCTTCAAACGATTTAACTTTTTGATAATGAAGTAATTTCTTTATTTCTTTGATATCTAAAAAACTATCCGCAAGCTCTTCTTTAAAATATTCCTGACAACCATTCCACTTACTTTCGTCACCTAAATGATGAATCTCTTGAATGTAGTTGGCTAAAGTAAAGTAATCTTTTATAATAATACTTTTATAGCGGTCTTTAAATAATTGACCTCCACTATTTTTATACATTGAATAAGAAATATTAAGGCTTTTCATAATACTTGAAATATCACTCCCATTGTCAAATATAATTATTTCATAGGAATCTTTATCACTAATGTTATAAGCATAGATTCTAAAATCAATCTTCTTCTTTGAGTTTTTCAGAATTTCTATAAATTTTAAACGGTCTGCTTCACTCGCAAATAAAGTACAATCAACTGATCCCACTTGTTTAATATAATAAGTACTAAACAATTTTTTATCTCTAGCTTCTCTAGCCATTATTACCACCTTCTTTTTTTACTATAAACAATATATAATAAATAATCTATAAAGTTAAGTACCGTCCCTTTTGTCTGTGTTTAAGAAAATATAATGAAATTAGTCCTATGATAAAAGCAGAATTAATAAAAAAACTGCCATGTGGCAGTTTAAAATTATTGGTATATTAAAATTTTGAATATTTTTTTCTATGTCAATTACTTTATCAATAAGATTAAAGCATTAATTATTAGTAATACTATGACTACCCAATTAAATATTTTACTAGAGATCTTTTTAAATATTTCGATTCCAATCCATGACCCTAAAAGCATCGCTGGAACTGTGATTAATGCTTCTATTGCAAGACTTAGAGTAATATCTCCTAAAACCGCAACGCTTAATACTCGATAAAGCATTAATGTCCCAAAAAATGCCGTAAATATTGACTTCATTTTAGCGTTGCTCCATAGCCCACTGGCGGCCATAAAAGTACCATATAGAATCATTGGTGGGCCAGGTATTGCGACAGCACCACCTAAAACACCTGCGCTTAAACCGACTGCTATTGGTATAAACCAATTAGGTTTGTGTTTTTTATCCTTAAATGATTTTTCTAAGATTTTTGTCTGTTTATTTAAGATTATTAAAATTGTTCCTAAAATTAAGATTATTCCAATCGCAACCTTTATCTGGCCTTCATTTAGTTGGTTAAAAATGTAAATGCCCATTGGCATCCCCACCAATAAACCAATAACTGGTTTAATATATTCCTTAAAGTCAAACTCATCTCTAACACTCCACCAAATTCTAAAGTTGCTGACTGTTGCAACCATACTAAAGATTATCGCAGCTGACTCTACACTTCTAAAAAAAGGCATTATCCCCATTCCAAATTGAGCTAAGCCAAAACCTGCAACTCCATGTACAATTGACGCAAAGAAAATTGTTATTGATGTTAGTAATGTTATTATCCAATCAATGTTCATACAAACCTGCCTATCTACTTTAAAAAGATGTAATAGTCTTACTTGTTTTATTTTTTTAAATCACTTTACTATTTCTATTTTGGACTTTCATTGGTCCTATCGACTGCTTTTTTAAAAAATGTTTACTCTATATGCTAGGTTGTGTTGTTATATTAATAATATCATGGTTTTATTAATTGCTAAACTCTTATGATTATTAATCCTTTTTTAAAACAAAGTCTAAATTATAAGTATAAAAAAAACTGCAGTTTGGCAGTTTTGGATTATTCAAAGGGTTGTTGATAGAAATTTCCATAAACTCGGTTAGTTTTAGTTTCACTAATAAAAACCAAGGGGTCAACTTTGCGGACTGTTTTTATTAACATGTCAGCTTCTTGAGAGCTTACAACTAAATATAGAAGAGTTTGTTTACTTCCAGAATATTTCCCAATTGCATCAATTGCGGTCACACCACGTCTAACATTGGATAAAATATTTTTAGAAACCTCATCTGGATATTTTGTAATAATATGTAAGGCAGTCAGACGATAGCGATCATGAAAGACATTGATAAGTTGGGTGCTGGTAAATTGATAAACAATTGAATAAAGAGCGGCTTCAATGCCGAATAAAAGACCCGAGATTAATAATACTCCCCCATTAAAGGCCAAGATGTAGTTCCAGATTGGACGGTTGAGTTTATTGGAAAAATAGATAGCTATAAAATCAGTTCCACCAGCACTTGCATTTGCCTTGAGTGATGCTAGGGTACCAGAAGCTGCAAATAACCCACCAAAGATACAAACTAATAAGATGTCATCAGTTACATGGACTACTGGTAATACTGTTGTTAAAATACTTACTAAGGAAACATGGACTAAGGATAAAATTGTAAACTTGCGACCAATATGTTTGTAGACAAAGATTGCTGGAATAACATTGAGTGTGAAATATATTATTGAAAATGACAAGCTTACATTAAAAAATTCTTTAGCAACTCTTACGATTAGCCAAGACATCCCGTTAAATCCACTTGGCAACAACTGCATCGCCTCGACAAAAAACCTTATACCCATAGCAGTTAGTGTTGCACCAACAATTACTAAAAATATATTTTTAAGATCTTGGGGTCCCCAGACCAGTTTGTTAGGTATTGCTTGCTTCATCATGATTCTCCTTCAATGATTCTAAGTTTACTGCTTCAATATCTTTAAAACGATTAATTATTTTACTAGTAGTAATACTAACATCATTCATATCTTTATACGTTTTGTCAAAACTATTTATAAGATTAGCATAGCGGGTTTCAAAACGGTCAAATTCAACCGCTAAGCGCCCAAATTCCGCTTGAATTAAATCGACTTTTTCATTTTGTTGTTGTCCCAAATATATTGCCTTCATTGCGGTCACATAAGCCATTAAAGTTGTCGGTGAAACTAAGTAAACATTTGCCTTATATGACATTTCAATCACATCATCAAAGTGGGCATAAATTTCAGAAAAAATTGCTTCAGCTGGAATAAACATATAAGCCATCGCTGCTGTTTCTCCTTTAATAATATACTTATTGGAAATATCATTAATGTGTTTAATAATATCTCTTTTAAATTGCAGTTTTGCTTGGTTTTGATCATACTTAGATAATTCTTTATCATGCATGCGCAAATAGTTTTCTAGCGGAAACTTTGAATCAACAACTATTTTTCCTAAAGGTTTGGGTGCAAACAAGACAGCATCAGCTATAGTGTTGTTTGATAATTTGTGTTGCTTTTGATATGCCTTATTATTCAGGCCATAGGCATTTTTTAAAATTGAATATAGTTCAACTTCTCCAAAAATACCCCGAGTTTTCTTATCAGTTAAAATGTTTTGTAAAGATACAATATCTTTTGATAGTGTTGATAAGTGTTTTTGAGTTTCATCAATACTGACTAATTGTTTAGACATTTCTAAAAAAGCTTCATTAGTTTTATTAAAGCCACTGCTCAAACCTTCATTCATACTTTTTTGAACATAATTTAAACTTGATGTAGTATTAACATTCAACATATTTAAGTCTTCTTTAAAACTGCGAACTAATTCATTTTGAAACACATATAACTCATGATTTAATTGTCCTTTTAGAGTTAGAAAATCTTGGGTGCTCTGCATAGTGTTTTTGTTAATTAATTCTTTTATTAACATTTCTTGTTTAATGGAATTTCTCCAAAACAAAATGACCAATATTAAAGCAATAATTATTGAAACACCTAGGTAAATATATCCCTGCATTTTAAAACTCCTAACTAACATACTTCATTATAGACAATATCAATCAATAACACAATAAAAAAACTAGGTTTCCCTAGTTTCCTGAATGTTCACAGTCATCATCTTCACAGCCGTTACAGCCACCACCTGAGCAACCTTGCATCGCCTCATAGGCACTAAGGTCAATCGCATCAAAGGCAATTTCAATTAAAGCATCATCATGACTTAAGCTATCAACAAAAACAAATGTCCGAGCTGGAAATGGATGTTTAAAATAGCCTTGGTACAAGGCATCAATTTCTTTTATGTCTTGTCCATTTTTTGCATAAATACTAACTCTTGTTATTTGATTAATATGCATTTTTAGCTCACCTAACAGTGCCGTAATATTAGTAAATATATTTTCTACCTGTTGATCTATTGTCTGTGGTAAAAGCATATCTTTATTAAGACCAATTTGGCCCGAAATATAAACAAAGTCACCAACCTTTAATACTTGGGAATATGATCCACTTGGTTTTGGTACTTGTAATGAATTAACCGATTTTCGCATTACTTCTCCTTCTTTCTTTTATTCGAGTCTTTCTTTTCTTTGAGTCTTCCATTGCTTTTTTAATTCTATTTCTTTCAATAGTATTTAAGAAAATTTTAAAAACTAAGTATATAAATATTAATAGGATAAAAATTAAGATAAATATTGATATATAATCATTAAAATGTTCTAGCATAATTTCAACCTCGTTTCTATTATAAGAAATACATAATTATTTACAACTTTAATAATCTTTATATTTTAAAAATGATAAATAGCCATACAATAAATAACCAAGACTTAAAAGAAAGCTAGTCGATATTGTCAAAAGCCAAATCCCAATATAATTGATTCCAAGCATTATCTTTAAGCCAAAAAACATGATTAAAGCACCAATTATTAAAACACCGACATATTTAAATAAATAAATTATTAAAATAATCCAAAGTGCTCTTTTTAGATGGTGATTTTTTTTACTTATTCTATTCACTTCTAGTAAAAGGACTATTGAGAGAAATGGCAGGACATCTAACAGCGATAAAGTTTCAAATAAAGTATAAAGTTTAAAATTAAAATCACTAAAAGCTAAGGTGATCTTAAATAAGTATTCATAATTTAGTATTGAAATATTACTTAAAGCTAAGACTTTCACTAAATTATCAGCAATTGTAAGCTGATATCCAACAAAAAAATCGACTACTATTTTTATTAAAATTGGTGTTTGTAAGAAAAAAATTAAAAAGACAACTAATAGCTTTAATCCTTTATCTCTATTTTTTATCAATAAAATCAGCCCCTTTAATTACTTCTTCTTTACTTAGATTATTAAAGTTTTGTTGTCTTAAAACTTCATAGACGACAATTGCAACACTATTTGCTAAATTTAGACTACGCGCATCTTTAACCATTGGAATCCGCATTGCCTGGTCTTTATATTCATGAATAATTTCATCTGCCAAACCACTGCTTTCATTGCCAAAAATCAAATATATATTTTCTTTAGCTTCAAACTTAAAATCACTATATGTTTTATGGCCATAGCGACTAATTAAATAATAATCACCTTTATGAACTTTTTTAAAGTCCGCAAAAGAGTCAAAAATTTCATAATTTAAGTCTTTTACATAGTCCATCCCTGAACGTTTTAAATACTTATCACTCAACTTAAAGCCCAATGGTCTAATTAAAATTAAATGTGTATCACTAGCCATACAAGTACGCATTATGTTGCCAGTATTACTTGGTATTTCTGGAGCATATAAAACTATATTAATCATTGTTTGACCTCTTTTAAACTATAAGCTCGGTATAAAAAAGCTCCAATATTTACACTTGCAAAAATTATTATAAATCTTAAGATAATTTTAAAAACAAGGTCCATAAATAAACCTTCTGGAAATAAATTAACTAAGGCATCTTTATATGGATTCATTAACCATAAGTCATTTCTAAAAAAGATTTTATGAAACATAACCCAAAATTGATCAAAATTTACAAAGGCAAACAAGGCGATCATTCCAACTAACACAAGTGTGTAAAGCGAGACCTTATTTATAATTAAAGTTAAACTAAAAACATTAATTTGTTTTCTTTTAAACATCAAAATAATAATTAAGATAAAAAAAGTTATCGCTAGTGCTAAAAATGTATAGTACATTGCAAGGTAGAGGTTTTTAACATCTACCATATGAACTTTATCCTGTTCTGAATAAAGATCTTCACTTGCACCATTATTCTCTAAAATATAAGTTAATTCACTAGCTTGCCCCTTAGTATAAAGAAGCGCTACAATTGTCGCATCGGTTACTTCTTGTTGACTGATTTGCATATTCTCGGCAACATTATATTTTTCTTGAGTTTTTGTATAAAAGTCTAGTTCAAAAATAGAAGTTGAAACAGCTCCTAAGATACTTATGATAAAAATCAAAATAGTTAACATTCCTATAATGATTCGATTAGATTTTCTCATTTTTAAGCCACTCCTCTAATTTTAACAATGCTTGTGCTCGATGACTAATTTTATCTTTTAATGCTGAATCTAATTGTCCAAATGTTAAATCATAGCCCTTTGGCATAAAAATTGGATCATAGCCAAAACCTTTGTCACCTTTAATTTCGTTGACAATCTCGCCTACGATTTCACCTCTAAAAGTCATTTCTTTTTCATTATGGATGTAGGCAATAACTGAAACAAATCTTGCCCCCTTATCTTTTTTTTCTTTTAACATATCAATCACAATTTGATTTTTGACTTTATAACTTGTATCTTCGCCCAAAAACCGCGCACTGTAGACACCAGGCTGATTATTTAATGAAAAAATCTCTAATCCAGAGTCATCGGCAATAATCCGTGGGTATTTTCCTTTTAAAAACCTTGCCTTTAAAAGAGCATTTTCTTCAAAAGTCTCTCCAGTTTCCTCAATGTCAGTTTCTATATTTAAGTCTTTAAGGCTTATAACATTAAAACCTAAAGGTTTTAAAATATTTTTTACTTCAATAATCTTATCTTTATTACTACTCACTAAGATGATATCTTTTGACATAAGTCCTCCTTAAAGTCGATTGCATATAAATCGGCTGGATCTTGATTTTGATTAAATAAAACAAAGATACATGCATCTGGTTTTCGATAATCTTTAAAGACTCGTGAATAACCGTAAACTGTTTCTTGACTAAAATAACCATTAAAGACAATGTTTCGATTAAGTTCTCTAACTAAAGACTCTTTAAATAAGAGTTTAGGTTTTTGTTTTTCATTTTTAAAGTAATCAAGGTTTAAATATGTAATAAAGAGATCACTATCTACTTGATCTTTATATTGATTGTACACCATCATAAATAAGTCATACTTTTGATAACTAATTCCAATTTTTTCAAAGATTAAACCTAAGTCATAAAACAGCAAAAATAAATCATTATCATAAACAACAGCACTCAACCATTTTATTGTTTGTTGAAACAAGTTTCGATTAATTGTTCGGTCAACACCTTTGGCAACGATGTTAATATAGTCCATTTCACTTTTTTCTAGCCATGGTGTCCTGTAAACTTCATATGGAGCATCAGAACTTGCTAAAAAGCCCATTTCAAGTGCCTCACGTTTCATCTTAGTCCCCTTTAGAAGCTTTAAGATGCCAAGTTGAAGCTCAGTTGGATAAATGCTCGCTAACTGATTAAATGAATCTCTAAAGCTAGTTAAGCCCTCATATGGTAGACCTGCAATTAAATCAGCATGGATAACAACGTCATTTTTTAAAAGGATCGACATAACCTCTTTAACTCGCTGATTGTCTTGGATGCGGTCAACACTTTTTA
This sequence comes from Erysipelothrix sp., assembly GCA_012512595.1. Classification (GTDB taxonomy): domain Bacteria; phylum Bacillota_I; class Bacilli_A; order Erysipelotrichales; family Erysipelotrichaceae; genus JAAZDN01. Next base: position 22,619 of record JAAZDW010000010.1, on the reverse strand, counting down.
AAGTTTGTTGATTAAAAGATTGAATGCCAACTTCATAGCGAAAACGATGACGATTTTCTGGGGCAATAATCATTTCAATTAAATCTTCACTTAAGCGATCTGCAACAATTTCGACTTGAAAACTATCAATATTATCATATTTTTCAAGCAGCGCATATAATTTTTTTGTTCGCTCTTTACTTGCATTAAAAGTTCTATCTAAAAACTTAACCTGGTTAATTTTATGACCCTTAACTTCTTCAAAAACACTTTCTAAATACTCGAAAGAGAAAAATCTGACTTGATTATCAAGTGAGGACAAACAATAAGAACATCTAAAGGGACATCCCCGGCTAGCTTCTAAATACAAGTATTGATTTTCCATACTAGCTTGGTCTATCTCTAAATTATAAGGAGATGGTAAACCTTCTAAATACTTTGGATCTTCTTTTCTAATTTGTTTAAATTCATTGGCTTTTACTTTTACAAATGTATCATCATTATCGAGTAAAAACTCCCAAATTGACCTTTCGCCTTCCCCTAAAACAATTCCATCAATCGCTAAATCAAACCACTCATCATTTTCATAAGTAACTTCTGGTCCACCTAGAATTACTTTGATATTTTTTTTTAATTTTTCTATTTCATTAATTAAAGCTTTAGTTTCCTTAACATTCCAAATATATGTACTAATTGCAACAACATCAAAATTATTTAAATTTATGTAGTCAATAACATTACTTACTTTATCTTTTATTGTAAATTCTTTTATCTCAGCATAAATAGACTCCGGCTTAGCGACATAAAGCCATCTTAAAGCTAAGTTTTTATGAATATATGAAGAATTAAATGTAGTTAATAATACGCGCATTAAATCAGTCTCCTAAATTACTTTATAATTATACCATACATGCAAATTGAAAAAAAATATTAAATTATGCTATAGTTATAAAGAGGTGGATTTATGCATACACATATAAGTAAAAATATTCCATATAAAATTGATAAAATCATAAAAACGAATATGGGTTTGACTAATACTAATTATATAGTCGAAGTGGATAATAAAAAATATATGCTTCGCTATCCAAAAAATGATGTCAAGCACTTATTTAATCCAAAAAATGAAGAAAAAGTTATTAATGAAATGAAGGACTTAGATTTTGTCTTACCAGTAAAATATTATAAGGATGGCATTCAAATGGTTGATTATTTAGATAATTTAATAACTTTTGACCAAGCGGACAAAAAAACTAGAATTAAAACTGTCGCTAAACTTATGAAAAAGTTTCATAGTTCAAAGATTAAAGTTGACTTCAACTTTAACCCCTTAGAACAAATACAACTTTATAAAAATAATATAAAAAAGACACAAATTGATATAAGTCCATACAATAGTGTCTTAGATAAATTGAAACACCATAAATTTACAAGCGTTTTGTGTCACAATGACTGGGTAGCAGGCAACATTTGTTTTAAAGAAGATAAAATATTTTTAATTGATTTTGAATATGCGGGCAATAATGACCCCCTTTTTGATATTATGTCATTTTTAACCGAAAATGACTTAAGTAAAGAGGAAAGGATTGAATTTCTAAATGAAATGTTTCCTTTAGGGATCGATAAAAAAACTGAAGCGATTCTTACAATGTACCGTGATGTCAATAATCTACTTTGGTACTTGTGGGCGATGATGATGGATGAATTTAGAAATGAAGCCATCTACCGAGAAATTGCACAAATTAAAATACAACAATTAGAAGATGAATACAATACAAAATTATGGAAATAGTCAGCCAAGGTCAAAATATTGACCTTTTTTTATAAAAAAAGATATCCTAATTAAAAATGATTAGTATATCAATTTAACTGTTTATTATTAATTCTTTAGTAATTTTAGCACTATTTTTACTGGCTAACGCCAAGTATTCTTGAAATTCCAATGCATTGTCCTTTTGACTACCAACAACATCGCTAATACTTCTAATAACGATAAAAGGAATATTAAAATGTGCTAAGGTCATCGCAATTGATCCGGCTTCCATGTCAGCACAAAGTGCTGTTGGAAAATTCTCAATGATAGTATTAACTTGACTTTGTTTTGAAATAAAGGTGTCACTTGAAACGATGTCTCCATAAATTACACCTGGTAAGTTTAAACTTTTCATTTTATGCACCAAATTATTATCGGCATAAAAAGCAAGTCTTTGTTCACTAAAATCTTTTTTATAGCCAAAGGCTGTTAAGTCAAAATCAGCTTGGGCGACTCTTTCTGAAACAATCACATCAAGCGGTTTTAAATCACTAGTGATTCCACCGGCACTACCAACATTTATCACAAAATCTACTTCATAGTTTAATACTAAAACTGTTGTACTTAGCGCCGATAAAGTTTTTCCAATCCCACTTTGAACAAGCACAACTTTTTTATCTTGGATTAAACCTTCATAAAATATTATTTTAGAGATTGTTTTTGAAACTACCTTGGTCATTAAATTTCTAATTTCTAAAACTTCTTCACTCATAGCTCCAATTATTGCGATCATATTTTTCTCCCTACTATAAAAATTTTTTCCCCAGCTACAATTCCGACCTTATTAAAGTCAGTAAACACTTCTATTTTAAAACCCATTTTTTCAAGTAAATCAATTACCAGCTCTGGTTTAAATACCCGTTGTACATGTTGTTCTTGGACTAAACCTGAATCCTTGTAAAAAGCAAAGTGGTGGTATATATATTTTCCATCTGTACTAATTGACCACTGATAATCAGTGTTTAGAATATTCCCTGTTTCTATATAGTCTTGTTCAAACTCTTTTAAACGATCAAGGGAATGCATGTCAAACATAAAAACACCATCAGTATTTAAGTGATTATATACACTTAAAAACATCGCATTTAAGCTTTGATAATCCAATAAATAATTTATGCTATCACAAAAACAAATTATATTATCATATTTTTTATTTAAACTAAAATTTTCCATGTCTAAAATTAGATAATCATTTATTTTATTGTTACTGTCTTTATTTTTAACTTCGTTGAGCATAGATTTTGAGATATCACTGGCATCAATTAAAAAACCATCGGCTAATGCCAATGTTATTTCACCAGTTCCACTTGCGAGTTCTAAAATAGTTTTGCCTGCTTGGTGTTGGTTAAAAAAATCTAACCACATTTGTGTTGCATTATCATCTTTTACTAAAACGTCATAATATTTAGCTAAGGTCTGATACATCTTCTTTTACCATTTTTTGAGGATACTTATAAAATAGTTTATCTATCTCATAATGATTCCTTGTCTCTTTGTCAAACACATGTACGACGACATCATATAAATCGATTGCAACCCAACCACTACTAGCTTTTCCGTCAATGTCTCTAATTTCAATTTCTTCTTTTTTACGTAATTCATTGAAACCACTTAAAACTGCATCAATTTGGCGCTGACTACCTGTTTCACAAATTACAAAGTAATCTGTAAATGGATTTTCTTTTTGAAAATCAATAATATTGATTTCTTTGGCTAACTTATCTTGTAATACCTTAATCGTTTTTTCTAGTATTAAATTGTTCATTGTCTATATCCCCTTTAATTTTCTAGCTTTTTTTGCATCCCGACGGACAACTTTAAAGCCCTTGTATATATTTTCTTTACACATTTCTATATAATGATCTACTTCATAACTACGCCCACGTTCAAGTTTATCTGCGACATAGGTAATCATTGCCAATAAACTTATATTATCGCCGGTTGTATGGCTTTTTATGGCTGCTAAAATCTTGTCATCAGTAATTCTAAAGAATTTTTTAGCAACAATAGCGGCCGTATATTGATGATACACTTTGCTGTTTAGATTTAAGTATTGTGGAAAATATTTTTCCATAATTTCTAATTCAGTTTCTTTGTCTAGCTCTTTAGTTATATCATGTAAGATTACTGCCTTATATAAATCTGTTTTCTCAACATTATAATAAGCACCAATTTCTAAGGCAACATCAACACAGCGCAAAGTATGCTCTGCTCTTTCTTTACTTAAAAACTCTTTTAATATATGTGGAAAATATAAGTGATGTTCATATATCATTTCAACTACAACTTTTGGCAACATATTAAAATTTCCAGCCCTAACTGCACTGGAAGAAGCGTTATGTTTAAAATCAACATGTTTAAATCTATCTTCAACCGCTACCTCATTACGGTTGACAACTATAAACTCAACCATATTCAAAAGTTCGTCAATTTTATACCACTTATTTAAGTGTTCAATTTGGTCATCACCGATAATCCAAACAAATATATTGTTTGGATAAGTCTGCATTAATCTTTTAACTGTATTATATGTGTATGATGGAGTTGATAACTCTTTTTCAATTTCACAAACTTTTAGATTTTTTAAATGCTTTGTCGCTACTTTTAATAATTTAACACGGTTTTCAAAAGTTTCGACATGGGCGCTTTTTAAAGGTTGGTCAAAAGCTGGAATTAGCCATACTTCATCTAAGCTTAACTCTTTTAATACTGTTTTTGAAAGCTCAATGTGACCGCTGTGTACTGGATCAAAACTTCCACCAAATAAACCGATCTTTTTCATTTTGGCAGTTGAATTAATTTCTTTTCACTTTGTTTGTATAAAACAATAACCCGTCCAACCTTACTGACTACCTCACTCTTAGTCTCACTTGCAAGCTCAATAGCGGCTTCATTTACAGTAATTGGGCTAGTGTTTAGCATACTAACTTTAACTAGCTCATGAGCGTTTAGTGCTTGTTTAAGGTTTAAGATTAAAGCTGGATTAACTCCATCTTTTCCAACCATTACTACAGCCCTTAATTCATGGCCTAGACTTTTTAGAAACTTTTTTTGTTGATTATTTAGTATCATATAATTGCCTCCCTTACAATAACTGAAACTTCTTCATTGATTTGTACCTTAAGTGATTTAATTTGTCCTTTAAAGTTTACAAAGCCCAAGCCATTAATTACTAAATCGTAATTATCAGAAAGGATTTTTAAATCAGCAACAAATTTATACTCACCTTCTGAAATTGGTTTTAAAAGTTCGCCCTTATGTTGTTGCCATAGTTCATCAGCTTTATTAAGTGAGCCACGGTGAATGTTTAAACTTTGATTAACATAAAAAACCACCGAAGACTTATCTTTTACTTCAACATCTACTCTGACCAAACCACCAATCGCAAAGCTTGTGGCTTTACTTACTTGAAAGACAATCGGTTTTACTTTTGATGGAATAATTTTCTTTAAGTCATGGTCACTAACATAATATTGCATATTATCTTTTCTGATTAAACCAGGTGTATCATAAATCTTATATTCGTTTTTATCAATCATGATTAAATCTAAAGTTGTTCCAGGATAGCGTGAAATGGTTAAATCTGACTCAGCAATCGCATTAATTAAGGTTGATTTTCCAGCATTTGCTTGACCCATAATGACAACATCACGGTTATTACGATATAAGTCTATTGCCTTTAGTACTTCTTCTCGTCCATCATAACCATGGTCACCAACAAATAATATTTCTAAAACACTAATTCCATGAAACTTCAATCTTCTTTGAATAAAGGTTAAAAGTTTTTGACTACCAACTGTATCTGGTAGTAAATCACGTTTTGTGCCAACCATTATTATATCTTTATTCAATAAATGACGGTTTAAGCCAGCAACTATATTGCTTTCAAAGTCAAATAAATCGACTACCCACAAAATCAAACCATCAATTTCACTGACACTATTTAAAATATCAAAATTATCAAAATCACCCTTGTAAGACTTAGTTAAGTCATCATAATGATTTATTCTAAAACATCTTTGACAAAGATCTACTTCAGTCCTTGGTGTAAAACCTTTTTCAAGACTATTTTCATTTTGGAGCAAAGCTCCACAACCCTTACACTTCTTCATTTGGCCACTTCTTTCTTAGTTTTAAGATTTTGATAACAAAGTTTTCTAAAAGTCGATTCAGTTTAGTAACTAGTAAATCTTTGTCTACAAATCTTTTTGTTAATACTACTTTTATCCCTGCTAAATTTGAACCTAAGACATCAGTCATTACTTGGTCACCTAAACTTAGCATTTCATTAGTTTCAATATGTGGATAATCTTTTTTTATTTGATTATATGTTTTTAAAAGTGGCTTTAATGCCATCGGATAAACTTTCAAGTTTAAACCATGATTAAAAGTTTCAACACGATTTTGAGTGTTATTACTAATAAGAACTACTTCAATACCAGCAGCCTTGATACTCTCTAAGTATTCTAAGGCTTCTTTGCTAACATCTGGCTCATCTGGCCCTACTAAAGTATTGTCTATATCACATAAAAATAATTTAATTCCATCATCTAATAATTGTTTTGCGGTTAGTTCGCTATAGTGATTAACTATACGATCTGGCACAAAAATTTCTAACATACTATCACCATCGCTATTATAGCATAAACACACTAGACACTAAACATATAACTTTACAAGTTTAAAAAAGACCCATGACTTGCATGGGTCAGATCAAGGATTTTTTGGGGGGATGTAAGTGCCTTGAACACCTACAGGTAATATCATACTACATCTAAGTAATAATTCAACCAAAACTTAATAATAAATCGAAATTTTTCACTAACCATGGTTAAAATATTATGAAAATTACCTGTTGGTTATTTATCAGTAAATAATCCCTTATCCAAAACTTCTATTGCTTCATCAACAATTTTAGAAAAGTCTTTGACATCATCAAAGATGATCCACCTCAAACCAATAAAGTTAGAAACACCCATTAACATATAAGCAACAACTTCATTATCATATTTCTTGATTTGACCATTTTTAAAAGCTTCATCTAAGGCTACAATATAAGAATTAGCAAATTCAGTGTAGTAGTCTACAAATAACTTTTGGTCAATGTATAGGGATTCCCAAATAATATGGTAAATATGGGGGTTTTCTTTGATATAGTCTAAAAATGACTTTAACCCGATTTTCTCTGCTTCTTTTCTATCTTTTGTAGCACCGACATTAATGGCTATCTGCTTTCTTATTTGATAGGAATATTGTGAAAGTAAATACTTGTATATACTAAGTTTTTCATCAAAGTAAACATAAAAAGTTCCTAAACCTACTCCTGCATCATGAGTAATATTATTGATTGTGGTATTATAAAAACCATTTGCTAAAAAGTTCTTTTCAGCAGACTTGATTAGTTTGTCCAAAGTTATTTGGCCACGTTTAGTTTTTGGTTTATTTACTAAGCTTTTATATTTGCTTGATAAAGCCATTTTGTCTTGATTTTTCATTGTAATTTAAACTCCGTTTGGTCTTTTATAAAACCCAATACTAGTGATTTGAATAATACTGGGGCCTCATACATACTTGCATGGCCACAGTTTGGGATAATTATATGATCGACATTTTCTAAGCTGTCGACAATGAGTTTTTGTTCTAAAACTGGTGTAACAAAATCAGTGTCCGAACTTACAACCAGTGTTTTTGTTTTTAACCTGCGCAATTCTTTGCGTTTATCATAGTCTTCAGCACTATCAGTTAAGCGATTCATACTATCTATAAAGTCTTTATCACTAAAAATTGGGATTAGTGTTTTCTTTCTATTTTCAATCCATTCTATGTTACTAGTATAAAATGAGGGCGAATATATGACAGGGATAGTTGTTGCATAGTAACTTTCCCCACTAAAACTTGCCATTTTCCAGGCGTGTCCAATTTCTTTTAACCATGGCGATGTCCAGGCCGTTGTGTTAAACAATAAAAGCTTTTCAACATATTCACTATGCTTTAGAGCATACTGGATTGCAACTTCGCCACCATAAGATATTCCTAGTAAATTAATTTTCTCAAGCTTGAGATGCTTAATCACATGGTGGAGAGCCTCTACTTGAATACTTTGATCATAGTCAAGGTGTACTAATTTTGAAGATTGCCCTTGATCTAAGAAATCAATTAAGATTAATTGGTTGTCTTTTGAGAAATCTTCAATAAAGGGAATCCAACTTTTAGTTGACATCATTATACCATTTAAAATTATAAGCGGTTGCCCTTTGCCATAAGTTTCCACGTGAATTTCATAATCTTTAAAACCAACCTTAATCATTATATAATCCAAATCGTCTCGCATCAGCATATAGTTGCTCTCTAAATTTAGGATGGGCAATGGCTATGAGACGTTCAACTCGTTCTTTTGTGTTAGTACCTCTTAAGTGAGCGACTCCATATTCAGTCACAACATTGTCAACATCATTTCTAGATAATGATACGATCGCACCTAAATTTAAGGTTGCGACAATTTTAGACACTTCGACTCTTTCGCCACTTTCTTTATCTCTAATCATCGCTGTTGAATATAAAGCGATAAATGAGCGACCATTCTTTGCATCTCTAGCGCCAACAGCAGTGTCTGACTGTCCACCAGTCCCACTTATTTGTCTAGTACCGATACTTTCTGAGGCACACTGTCCCATTAAGTCTACTTCAATTGAAGTATTGATAGAGACCATGTTATCATTTTGCGCAATTACTTTAGGATCATTGACATAATTACCATCCAAAATTAAAATTGAAGTATTATCATCACAAAAGTCATAAAGAGCTTGATTGCCCATTATAAATGTTGCGACCATTTTATTTTTATGCAGTGTTTTTTTCTTTCCGGTAATAACCCCAGCCTTAGCAAGTTTGGCCATATTGGATGTCATCATCTCAGTATGAACACCTAAATCTTTTTTATCCATTAAAAATTCAGCGACTGCATTTGGAATTCCGCCAATACCTAATTGAATAGTATCTCCATCATTTACAAGATCGGCAATATACTTTGCAATTGTACGGTCTTTTTCATTTGGAGTAATACTTGGCAACTCTGGGACTTCATAATCTGCTTCAATAATAATATCAATATCATTTACGTGAAGTTCAACATCTCCATATGTTCTTGGATATTTATCATTAACTTCTATTATAACCAAATCAGCAGCATCAATCATGCGACGTTCATAAGTATTTGAAGTTGATAAAGACACAAAACCATGTTTGTCTACAGCTGTTGCCGACCCAACATAAATGTTTGTTTTTTTATGATCTAAACGGTCAAGTGCCGCTAAATGTAAATGATTTGGAATATATGAAATATTTCCGTTTTTATATAGTCTTCTTAATTCAGGAGTAAAAAACCAACCATCAACTTTAAAGCTATCTACATAGTCAACTTCCATAAAATCATAAGGTACCATTGGTAAACAGTTAGTAACAGTTACATTTTTTACTTTGTCTGCGACTTTATGCAAATTTGATAAAAATAACCGCCCTTCTGCTGGTCCAAGTCCTGTGACTATAACATCATCAGTTTTAACTCTCTCTATAGCAGTCTCAACTGAAACTACTTTATCTTTATATGTATATGAATTTTCCATAAAACTCTCCTTAATTATAAAAAATTAAAGGGAAAGCAATTGCCTTCCCTTTGCTTAAATTAGTTACCTAAGATTTCATCGATTGATTGTAACGGTTTAGTTGCAACCCATCCTGCTGCTGATTCAACTTTTGACAAGTTCATTACAGTAGTACCTTGACGAAGTCCATTAGTGAAGTCAATTAATCCACCAAATGGATTTTGAATTGGTTTAGCTTCTAAAGCATCCATGTAGTTATCCCATGTAGGTGCCTTGTCGCCCATCTCTTTTAAGCCTTCAACAAAGTAGTGGCCAGCAATCCAACCAGTAATTGCATATGCATTTAGAGCATACTCTGCATCTGCATATTCTTGGTATAGTTTTAATGCGTCAGCTTGTTCAGCATCAAATGCTACCCAGCCATCACCATAAACATCAAATTTACCATCAATAGCTTCAAATACTTGTTCAGCAATAACTGGTGCAACGTTAACGTAAGTTGTAATTACATCTTTATTAACATCTTGTTCAGCTAAGCCTTTAACTATTGTTGGAATTGTACCTTGAATTGCTGCTCCGATAATGAAGTCAACTTCACCTTGTTTGATTGTTGCTACAGCTGCGGAAACGTCATCTGTTCCAGCTGGAACTTGAGCTGTTACTAATTCAATACCTAACTCTTTAGCTTTTACTTCTGCTCCTTGTAACATATCTTTACCAGCATCATCATTAGTGTAAATTACACCAATTTTTTTAGCTCCAAAGTCCCCAACTGCACGGGCTACCATGATTTGACCTTCTGTAACGTAAATTGGCTGTACAGGGAAAATATTACGGTCTTCTCCAGTTGCGTTATCATTGTAAAGTTGTCCAATACCTGTTGCGAAATAAACAGCAGGAATTCCATACTCTTTTAAGTCTTGAATTGTTGCCGCTACTACTGGTGTTCCAAAGTGGCCAACAATTGCAAATACTTTTTCAGTTTCAACCATGTTTTGTAAACATGCTTTACCTTTTACAGGATCAAACTCGTCATCAGAGTGAAGAAATTCAATTTCGCGACCATTTACTCCACCTTGTTCATTTGTATATTTCACATATGCATTAATGCCTGCGATAAATGGCACACCTACTGGTGCATAAGCACCTGAAGTTGCTGCACAGTTAGCAATTAATACTTTATCATCTGTAATACCTTGAGCTGTTTCTACTTCTTCAGGTGTTTTTTCCCCACCACAAGCTACTAAAGATAATGTTAATAACGAAATTAATGCAATTTTAAATAATTTTTTCATAGAAAGTTTTTCCTCCTTATTCTTTCTAAATTCTAAGTTCCTAAATATGCTTCAATTAACTTAGAGTCATTCAATAATTCTTCTCCAGTTCCTTCTGAACTAATTAAACCAAGTTCAACCACATATGCGTAATCAGCAATTTTAAGGGTTTGAACTGCATTTTGTTCAACAATCACAACTGTTGTTCCTTCAAGACTAATCTCTTTAACAATATTCATAATGTCGCGAATAATTAATGGAGCTAATCCTAGTGAAGGCTCATCTAATAACAATACTTTTGGACTGTTCATCAGTGCACGGGCGATTGCCAACATTTGCTGTTCTCCACCCGATAAAGTTCCTGCTACTTGATTAATTCTTTCTTTCAAAACTGGGAAATAACGGAAAACGCGGTCTAAGTTTGCTTGAATTTCTTTTTTATCATTCAAGATAAACGCGCCTACCATTAAGTTTTCTTCAACACTCAGATTTTGAAATACCATTCTTCCTTCTGGTGATTGAGAAATCCCAGCTTGGGTTACTTTCTCAGCCTCTAAACCTTGTACTTCAACGCCTTCTAATAATATTTTTCCAGCTTTAGGTTTTACCAGACCCGAAATGGTTCTTAGGGTTGTAGTCTTACCGGCACCATTGGCACCCAATAAGGCGACTATTTGACCCTTTTTAACCTTGATATCAATACCTTTAAGAGCATTAATTGCGCCATATGATACTTGTAAATCTTGTAGTTCAAGGATATAATTTTCTTTATTCATCTTCCTCCTCCTTTGTTCCTAAATAGGCCTCTTGAACTGCTTTGTTTTGTTGAATCTCTTTGGGACTACCTGTTGCCAGGTGTTTACCAAAGTTGATCGCACAAACTGTGTCGCTCACTTCCATGACAAGGCGCATGTCATGTTCAACAAGTAAAATTGAACATCCTAAATCATCTCTGATTTTTCGAATCATTTCAACTAGCTGCATTGTTTCTACATCATTTAAGCCAGCAGCAGGCTCATCTAAAATAATTAACTTAGGATCACTTATAACTGCACGGGCAAGCTCAACCTTTTTTGAAATACCATAAGGAAGTCCCCCCGCATATGCATCTGCAAGATGATCAATTTCTAAAGAAGTCAAGATCCTCATTGCCTTTTCACGTAATTCGGCTTCTTCTAATTGGGCTTTTTTTGTATTAAAGGCTTGAGCTAACAGACCCGATGTAAATGAAATATGAGCTCCAATTAAGACGTTTTCTAAAATAGTTAATTCATTTATTAGTTCTACGTTTTGAAAGGTTCTAACTAAGCCTTGATCAATAATTTTGTGAACTTGTTGACCAACTAAATTAGTTCTTTCATTTTTATTGTTAGTAAAATAGATCTCACCATTGTCTGGTTTGTAAAATTGGGTAATACAGTTAAATACAGTTGTTTTACCAGCACCATTGGGACCGATTAAACCAAATATTTCGCGTTCTTTAATTTCAAAACTTAAATCATCGACTGCTTTAAGACCACCAAAAGCAATGGAAAGGTTTTTAACTTCTAAGACATGATTAGTATTTTTACTCATCAATAATCTCTCCTTTCTTAGCTTTATTGAAAATCTTTAATATCCAATTTTTGATCTGATTAAACATTTGAACCGACCCACCTGGATAGTACATAACAACTAAGATAATCAATACACCTTTAATAATATATGCAAATTCTGCCATCCATGATATTTGTTTTAAAAATAATTCACTGACTCCATAAACAAAGAAGGCTCCAAAGAATGTTCCATATATTGATCTAAATCCGCCAATAACAATTACGGCTAAAATATCCAGTGAAGTATTGAGTGTCCATGAATTTGGTACTGAAACTCTAATTATATGGACATATAAGACCCCTGCCGTCGCTGCCAGGGCCGTTGCTAGCGCAAAAGATACTAAGCGATACATAAAGATGTTTACTCCCATTGCTGCAGCTGCATGTTCACTACCACGCATTGCATTTAAGGCTCGGCCGACATAACCTTTTAGAAAATTATATACTAAGACTAAAACGACTAACAGTATTACAACAATTAAGTAGTAAGTACCAGAGCGGGTTAGTTTTAATTTTCCAAATAGTAAACTTGGATAAGATGACTGCGCACCACTAGCTCCGCCTGTAAAAGCATCAAATTGAATGAATATTTCTCTAAATATCTCTGAGACTGCTAAAGTTGCAATCGCTAAATACAACCCATCAATTTTTAAAGAAACTAAACCAACTAAGATACCTAATATAGTTGGTATCAAAATCGATAAAACTAATGATAGTTCAAATGGCATGTTCATTTTGCCTGTAAAGTATGCTGATAAATATGCGCCTAAACCCATAAATCCTGCTGTCCCTAAGGAAATCAAGCCAGAATAACCTAGTAAGACATTTAGTCCTAAGGCTGCGATTCCATAAATAATGACTCCAGCAAAAACGATAATATAATTTTTAGATAAAACACCAATATTAGTTAAAGCAGGAATTGATGCTAGAGCTAGGGCAAATAATATAAATTGAATGTACGGATTATTAAGTAGTTTTCTCATACTTTTTTCACCGTCTTCTTTCCAAACAATCCAAATGGACGGATTACTAAAAATACAAGTATTAGTAAGTAAACTAATGGTCTACCCCAAATTGTTCCATCTGGAACTGTCATATAGAACTGAATTAAGTTTGTTCCGACAGCAATTATATAAGCACCAATTACAGGTCCATGGAAAGTTTGAAAGCCTCCCAATACACAAGCAAGTAGTGCAACAACTTGAACGTTATTCATAAAAGTTAATGAAACGTTGGAAAATGGTGCTGTCATTGTCCCAGCAAGAACAGATAACATGCCAGCAACACTCCAAGTTACCATCGTAATTGTTTTAGTTGGTATACCCATTAGTTTTGCCGTACTTTCACTTGAGGCAGTCGTTCTAATCGCCAAACCCCATTTTGTTTTTTGAAGGACAAAGAACATTACTAACATTAATGACAGACCTAAACTAATGTTTAAGACAGCATTATAAGAGATCGATGCTCCGTAAATACTAAAGCTACCTCTTGGTATGAATTTTGGTAAACTTAAATCATAAACTCCAAAAATACTTGGAGCTAATCCTAAAATAACTGAAATTAACCCTAAAGTGATGATTTGTTTGGCAACTGGACTGACTTTACTCGTATGGCGAATAATTAAAACGTCTATTAAAAGTCCAATAATCATAGCACTAAGCATTCCGCCAAAAACCGCGAAATAAACTGGTATGCCATAATTGATGACAAGTTTTGCTACAACATAGGTATTAAACATTCCTAAAACACCTTGAGCAAAGTTAGTTATATTTGAAGTTCTATACACTAATATAATACTCAAAGCTGCCAAAGCGTAAATACTTCCATACTCCAATGATCTTAGGATTATTTCAATTAGTATACTCATTTAGCCGGCCCCCATTGTATGATATCAGCCGCCCAAACATAACCAATTCCAGCTGCAATCACACAAACGTTTGAACCATCTTTAATTTTTCCTGATTCTAAACCTAATTTTAAAGATAATATTTGATCAATTTGACCTAAGTGGCCATAATCTTCTAAATATACACTTTGATCTTCACTTAGACCAAGATCCTTTAACATTCCTAAGTGACCAGAGCGTTTAATGTGTAAAATATTTAAATAGTCAATATCTTCTACCTTCATATTACCTGAGCGCTCTAATGCCATATCAATACATTTTAGCCAGTTACTATGACTTACTTCATTTAGTCTAGCCTTCATTTTATCTGCATCCATTAAACGTAATGAAGAATAAGCCTCATCAAGATTGTCTTTTGTAATTGGATTTATGGTACCACCAATTTCAACACCAGCGGTTCTCGCTAATGATCCATCTGATAGTAACCCTTTTCCTAACAATAGATTTTCGTTATGGTTTTTTCTAAGCAAGATGGCCCCCCCACCAGCACTTAAATTAAACATCATTGACATATTTCTATCAGCATAGTCGACAAAGTCACCATTACGATAGCCACCAACAATTAAAATGTTGTGGATGTCATCATCCGCTATTAACATATCTTTCGCCATTTTCATTGCGGTAACAGTTGTACAGCAACGATTTTGAACATCTATTCCCCAGGCATTTAAAGCTCCAATACGATCTTGTACATATAGAGCTGAAGTTGTAAGCGGATATTCTTTCCACTCTTCACCCATATCTAATATTACATCTATATCCAAAGGATCCACGCCTGTGTTTTTTAATAAATCAAGTGCAGCCAAAGCGCCCATTTCTTGAGTTCCATCATCTTTTCCAGGTATATATTTTTCTTTAATACCCAGTTTGTCGATGATGTTTTGCTCAGTCCAAACGCCATTGGTTTTATCTGCAATCTCTTTTGCGCTCATTGTGGTTTCCGGTAAATAAATACCTAATCCGACAATTCCCACATTCACAGATTCTTTCATAATTACCTCCTAAAAAATTGTTTTTCTTAATTCTTCAAGCCATAGTTCAAATGCGTCAGTCATCACAGAATGTCCAACATCTTCAAATGTAACAAGTTTGGCTTGGTCTTTAAAATATGCTTGCATATCTAATGCCTCTTGATAAGGCACGATATTATCATCTGTTCCATGCATTACTACTACTGGAGCAGTTATTTCTGTAAAACGCTCTACTTTTTTTCCATCTTTACGCATTGCATAATGTACTAAACTATAATCGATATCGACTAAGTTTCTTTGTTTTAACATAGCATTTAAATAAGCATCATATTCAGCTTCGTCTGGCTGCTTTTTTGAATAAATTGTTGCATTCCAAATCATTTGAAGCATTGCTTTATCTTTTGTCGCATATGCATTTAATACTGGTAATACTTGAACAGGATCTTTTGCTATATCAGCTTTTTCAGTTAACAATTGATCAAAAAGCATTTGGCCTTTTTCATCCTTTTTGTACATTGTAAAGCCATTAACGCCGACACTGTCTAGTAATATAACTTTTTTCACTTGTTTTTTTAACAAAGCCGCAAGTTCTAAAGCTACTCCCCCACCAGTTGACCAGCCAAGAACAATAAATTCATCTATTTTTAAATGTTTTAATAAGTCTTCTATATCCAGGGCCAACTCTAATAAGGAATCAAAAGTAGAAACATAGGTACTATCTCCAAAACCTCTAAGATCTGGAGCAATTATTTGGATCTCTGACTCTATATGTTCCATTGTTGTTTGCCAAAATACCGAAGAACTCATATTTCCGTGTAACAGGAGTAGGGTTTGATCCCCACTACCTGCCTTACGGTAAGCTATTGTTTCTCCATTTGATATTTCTTGATAATATACTGGATAATGTTTCATTATTATAACCTCATTCCACCATCGACACCAATATTTTGGCCAGTAACATATGAAGCATCTTCACTTGCTAAAAATAGTGCAACCGTTGCAATTTCTTCAGGTTGTGCAAGACGGTTTAACATTGTTAGTGCAGCAAATTTGTCTAATAATTCTTGTGGAACTGTTTCTAAAATACTAGTCATAGTATAACCTGGTGAGATTGCATTAACACGAACATTTGCGCCTCTCATTGAAAATTCTTTTGCCCAAGTTTTGGTTAATCCAATCAATCCAGCTTTAGTAGCTGCATAGTTTGCTTGACCAATATTTCCAAAGGTTCCAACAACTGATGAAATATTAATGATTGAACCATAGTTATTAGCTTGCATGTGTGGACCAACATGACGTGTTAAGTTAAAGACACCTTTAAGATTAATATCAATTACGCGATCCCATTGTTCTTCTGTCATTTTACGTGTTAAGGCATCTGCTGTAACTCCTGCATTATTAACTAAGATATCGATTTTACCAAATTCTTCTACAACTTCATTAAAGAAAACTTCGCAGCCTTCGACATCTGTTACATCTAAAATTTTTCCAAAAACGCCTTCTTGTTCATATTCTTTTGGAGTTCTATCGGCAGTGATTACTGTTGCGCCTTCTTTTGCAAATAATAGTGCCATTGCTTTTCCTAAACCTTTTGCTCCGCCAGTAACTACGGCAACTTTACCTTTTAATCTCATTATTTTGCTCCTTCTAAATTTTCTACAATAATTGCTGTTCCCATTCCTCCACCAATACAAAGTGAAGCTAGTCCATAACGCTTATTTTGTTTAATTAATTCGTGAATTAAAGTAACTAAAATTCTGTTTCCACTTGCGCCTAAAGGATGACCTAAAGCAATTGCGCCACCATTTAAGTTAGTTCTTTCAGTAAACCAATCTTCATTTACATCATAAAGTTCAGCTAGTTCGTGGTAAACACCTAATCCTTGAGCAGAGAAAGCCTCATTAAGTTCTAATAAGTCCATTTCTTTTAAATCCATTTCGACGCTGTCCAAAGCATTTTTAATTGCGACACTTGGTCCAAGTCTCATAACTTTTGGATTTACTCCACCTTGTCCAACACCAACTATACGAACTAGTGGTTTTAAATCATATTTATCTAACATTGTCTGATCAGCTAATAAAACAACACTTGCGCCATCATTTAAGCCAGATGAGTTTCCAGCACTTACGCTTCCATCTCTTTTAAACGCTGGTCTTAAACCAGATAATTTTTCAAAATCGGTTGTTCGATTTGGATACTCATCTAAGTCAAAGACTACATCGCCTTTTCTCGTTTTAATAGTAACTGGTACAATTTCATCTTTAAATTTACCTTCATCAACAGCTTTAACTGCTTTAGTTTGTGATAACATTGCGAATTTGTCTTGTCTTTCACGTGATATCTCATACTTTTCAACAATATTCTCAGCTGTAATTCCCATATGTACATCATCAAAGGCATCCATTAAAGCATCTTTTAACATATGGTCTTCTGTTTCAAATCCACCCATCTTTTTACCTAAACGTAATGTGTATGGTAATAAGAATGGTGATTGACTCATTGATTCCATTCCACCAGCCATTACTAAGTGATTTAGGCCTGCTTTAATACCAACATAACCATTCATTACTGATTTCATTCCACTACCACATACCATATTCAAAGAGTATGCAGGTATAATGTCTTCAATCCCCGCATTAATTGACGCTTGACGCGCCGGTCCTTGTCCTTGTCCTGCTGGTAATACTTGTCCTAAAATGACCTCATCTAAATCTTTTGTGTCAATCTTAGTATCGTCAATAATTTGCTTCATAACACTACTGGCTAAGTCACTTGCTTTTACATCTTTAAGCGTACCTAGAAAACTACCAATAGCAGTTCTTTTAGCACCTACAATAAATACTTCTGACATATATATCCTCCTTTTTTCAATACGTCCAAGGTGAGTTCAAACATGAGACCTGAATGACCATTCACCTTTATACTCAAATGATAGCGCATTCATTGTTTAAAATCAAGCCCTTTTAACAAAGTTAGCAAAATAAAGTAAGTTTTTATGATTTATTTGTGAATTTCAAGGGTTTTTTACAAAAAATTAAAAAAAACTAAGATCATTTAGACTTAGTTTGTTTATTTAGTTAAAATTATTAGATTTTATATACTTATAAAATTGATTTTAATATTGTTTGTAAAATTAAGTTAAATAGTAGCGTAATTGGCTGTAAAGTTCTTTATAAACAAAAGAGCCTAAAACTACACAAGCTAAAAATTGGCCGATAAAAACAAATAAAACCTCAGATAAATATAATTGGATAAAAAATCCGTTATGTAAGACATAAGCAAAAATAAAAGGCAGTCCAAACATATTAAATAATACTGGCATAAACAATGAAAGCAGCGGAATTTGGTGTTTGCCATATTTTACTTCTCTAAAATAATAGGCCATAATTGCTGAAATTAGGGTCAAAAGTGTCCCACCGACAACATCAACAATACCCAAGGGGCTAAAACCCATGGTTGTACCAATTAAATTTGTTAAAAAACATCCTAAGGTAACCCCATAAATTCCATCTTTACTAAAAATTGCGGCAATGATTAAAACTTCTGCAATTCTTATTTGGACTGGTCCAAAGGATAATACATTTAAGACTAAGCTGACAACAATATATATTGTCGCAATTGCCGCGATATTTGTCATTCTTTTTATTGGTGATTTCAATTTAACTATCTCCTTGCACTTAAGTAATTTCGATCAATTACTATTTCTATTTTATCATTCACATAAACTTCATTAATCTTTGCCTTAAGTTCTTTCAATATTATTTCATCACGGCGATCTTCTTTTTGGTCAACAACTAAGTCAAAAAAGATAACATTATGATTATGGTGTTTTATTAACCTAAAATCATGAAGTGAGTATGCTGAATCATATTCCTTAACAATTTTATTAATCGCTTTCCAGTAAGCATTGTTAATCGGATCATCTAAGACAACTGGGTCAAGGTGAATTACCATATTAATAATTAGTTTCTCTAAAAAGTCGTTTTCAATTTCATTTATAATATCATGTGCTTCTAAAAGGTCGAGATTAGCATCTACTTCTATATGCACTGTTGCAAAGTATTGATTATAGCCATATTGGTGAATAATTAAATCATGGAAGCCTAAAATATTAGTATATGTTGAAAGTAGATCTTCAATTGCCTTAATTTTTTCATTTGATGGTCGCCGCCCCAAAAGGTCATAAACTGTTTCCCTTAGCATTGTAATTCCTGACACTATAATAAATATTGCTAAGGCCAAACCGACATAACCATCAACTTGAAGTTTAAACAAATATTCAAAGATTACTCCAAGCAAAACTAAAAGTGTAATCAAACTATCATTGCGGCTATCGACCGCTGTTGCTAAAATGACATTGGACTTAATCTTTTTGCCAATGAAATTATTGAAACTATACTGCCACAACTTAATTAACACAGTAAAAAACAGCAATAATAACATTGGTGTTGTTAGTTGGACTGGTGTTGGATTAAAAACTTTGGAAATAGACGCTTTAATAAATTCAAAGCCAACATAAACAACAATAATCCCAACAAAAAGGCCGCTGATACTCTCATAACGAGCATGGCCAAAAGGATGATCCTTGTCAGCCGGCTTGGCAGATAACTTAAATCCAACTAAGGTTATAATTGATGAAATAGAATCAACTAAGTTATTTAAACTATCGGCTAATATCGATATACTATTAATTAATAATCCAAGCGTAATTTTAATTAAAAATAAAATTAGATTAGAGATAATTCCAACTAAGGCTGTAAATATTCCATAATCATTTCTTACTTTATCATCTTCTATTTTTTGATGATTTTCAACAAATTTTGCAGTTAGTTTTTTATGCATCTTCTCACCTCTGTGCCGTTTTATAATTATACCATACTTTCAAATTGACCAACAAAAAAGAGTGTTCCCACTCTTTTTCGTCTCTTCATCTTCTACCATCTTTTTGCGCCATTTATATAGTTAAATATAAATGTCTCTCCTGCGCTGTCCAGCTATTATGTTGCCAGACAAGTATATTTTACCATATTGACCTATATTTGCAAGAATATAACTATAAGTGTTGTGAAATTGGGAATAATAAGTCCTAAACTATTATAATCTGGGCTAATAATCTTAATCAACACTAATTACATTAATAAATATTTTTAAATAAACTCTTGGATAATCAGATTAATGGTTTTTCGACCTCTAAATTCGTTTAAAGATAAATCAACAAAAGCTTCAATTTCTTTGATATTTTTATACATCTCTAAGTCAAGATTTCGATCAAATGAAATCATTTCAATTCCACTTCTAATGTTCCATTTCAAAAACTTTTCGGCTAAGATACTTGGATTTTGAACTGTTTTTACCTTTACTTTTAATAATGGCTTGATAAAGTCAACACCATAGGGCTCTAAACTTTGAAATTGATTATAAACTTCTAAATTTAAACTATCTAAATCTAATTTTAAAAATGGATCAATGTTTTCTAAAACTTTTAAATCTTTTGAGTCTTCTGTAATAGCATCTAAAAATATATCTAAGTCATTTTCATCAATGCTTAGACCACAGGCTTGTTTATGACCCCCAAAGGACTCTAGTAAATCTCTGAGCGGACTTATTAAGGCAAAGATATCATATCCTTTAGGACTTCTTCCGCTGCCTTTGTAGAGGTTATTATTTTTTGTTAAAACTAATACCGGCTCATTAAGTTTATTCATGTGGCGCCCTGCAATTAAGCCTGTTAGTCCTTCATGAATCTCGGGATCAATAACAATGTTTAAACTGCCATACTTAACTATTCCATTAGAATTATTAAAGCTATCTCTTGTCATTGTAATGCGGTCTTGATTTAAACTGGTAATTGTTTTTGCTAAGGCCTCAATTTCAGTTGAATCTTCTAAAAGAAAGTATCTCACTAAATTATTGACATTAACTCGATCCGCTAAACGTCCTGCTGTATTAAGCTTTGGAACAACTTGAAACGAAATTACTTGTTGGTCAATGATTCCATTGCGGTAATGGATTAATTTTTCGATATGTTGGTTACCATGTTTATTCAATACATATAAACCATTTTTAATAATGTTGCGGTTGTGACCAAAAACTGAAACCATGTCAGCGATAGTTGCAACCATAGCATAAACATAATACTCAGCCATTGTTTGGCCATTTAACAGTTTTTCAGCAATTAAAAGAGCAATCCCAGCTCCAGCGAGATCATTGTAGCCGACGCTTAAATAATCAGGGTGCAAAATATAATCATAGTTATAATTTACTGCTTTATCAATTGTATGGTGATCAGTGACAATGACATCAATACCTAAGCTTTTTGCAAAATCTAAGGCTTCATAAGCAACTACACCATTATCAACCGTAATAATTAATGAATAACCTTTTTCACTAACCATTGAAACTATTGCTTTATTTATACCATAACCCTCTTTTAGTCGATCTGGAATGTAAAAACCCGTTTCTACACCAAAAGCTTTAAGAGCTTTAACTAGTATTGTTGTTGCCATAATCCCATCTGCATCATAATCACCAACAATGACTACCTTTTCCCCTTTGGCCTTGGCCATTAAAATTCTATCAATAATATTTTCTAAATCTTTACTCTCAAAAGGATATTTTTTATCTTTAATGATTTGTTCAATTTGTTCAAAAGTTAACTCTTGTGACATTAAAACATCTTCTACCAACTTTGAAACATTGTTTTCAATAAAAAATTTACTTATATCTTTCACTTGGCCACTTCCTGACGAAACAGATCCTTGTAATCAGATAAGTTTTTATGTTTTGATTCAACTACAGCATCATTTGATAAATAAGTAACTATATGTTCGGCTTTAGCTTGCATTATTTCAACAACTGCAGCTGAAATATTTTCTGGCGCCTCTTTTTTCCATTTGAATTTAAATAAATAATTTACAAACTGTTTTACTTCTAAGTTTTCTAAAGACTCCCTCTTTAATTGATTATATTTTAATGCAATTGCAAACGCAATTTTTTTATCATTTTTTATTATTGAATTGTTCATCCCTACCACCTTGGTCTATATTATAACTTTTATACTCACTATTCAACCAAAGAAATCTAAAATAGAGCTTTCTTTAAAAATAGCGCTTGAACTAATATTATATTTTAAAATTAATAAACATTTATAAGTTATCAACCGACAAAAACTTTAAAAATTCCAATATTCTTTGTATCACAAATTTTATATTTTAACAAACTTAGTCTGTTTTTTTTACTTTTTAGTTAATTGAAATACTAACTTCCGCTTTTTGGTTAAAAGTTTATTTTTTGCAAGACTAACTTCCGGTTATAATGATTAAGAGTGCTTTCTTGTCATTTATTATATAGGACGATAATTTTATGAACAAGAAATATAAACATTTAACAATTGAAGATAGGGAATTTATTGAAGAGCTACTTACAAAAGATATTAAGTTAGCTACGATCGCTGAAGTTATTAAGAAAGATCCAACAACTG
>JAAZDW010000009.1 GCA_012512595.1 Erysipelothrix sp. | reverse complement strand
TTCCCCAAACAATACTGTCGGCAGCGTTGTTAATTTTGGCATTTTTAGTGACCAGGGCTGGGCTTTTTCCGCCTAATTCTAAGGTGATTGGAATTAAATTTTCAGCAGCTTTAAGCGCCACAATTTTTCCAACTTTTGAACTGCCCGTATAAAAAATCTTATTAAACTTAAAACTTAAGATCTCATCATTAAGATAACGGTCAGTTTCAAAGGCATATATATATTCTTGGCCAAAACTTGTATTAATTATTTCTATAATAACTTGATTAATTGTCGGTGTACTCTTAGGTAGACCAAGCATCGCCGTATTGCCCGCAACGATTGCGCCTACTAGCGGATCTAGGGCTAAAAGTAAGGGATAATTAAAAGCACTTAAAATTAGAGTATTTCCAAAGGGAGTACTTTTTATGTAGGCTTTAGCAAAAAATAAGTAAAAAGGTGTTGACTTTTTTTCTTTTTTACTCCACTTATGCATATTTTTTATCGCATAGTTAATACTTGTATAAAGCATTCCAAGCTCACTTGTATAACCTTCCATAAAGGGTTTACCTAAGTCAGCCTCTAAAGCGGTTAAGATTTTATCCTCATTTTGTTTTAAAGTCTTTTTTAGTTTATTGAGTTGAATTTCTCTAAAGGTAATACTTTTAGAATAGCCTTGATTAAAAAAGTCTTGTTGTTGAATAAATATTTTTTTTAAGTCCATTGCTTTTCACCTTCTCTAAGCATATTATTGCATAAAAAAAGGATGATGAAAACCTCATCACCCTTTTTAAGCAAGATTTGCTTAAATTACATTTTGTCAATCCAGTATTTTGCAGTTTTTAACATGTTTGCTGTATATGAAGTTTCGTTATCATACCAAGCAACTGTTTTAACTAATTGTTGTCCATCTACATCCATGACGATTGTTTGTGTTGCATCAAAGATTGAGCCATGAGTTTCACTGATTATGTCTGATGAAACGATGTTGTCAACATTGTAACCATATGAATCTGATGAAGCTGCCTTCATTGCGGCATTTACTTCTTCAGCAGTTACTTTTTCATTTAAAACTGTGAATAGTTCAACTAATGAACCAGTGATTACTGGAACACGTTGTGCTGACCCGTCTAATTTTCCTTGTAATTCTGGAATTACTAGACCGATTGCTTTTGCTGCGCCTGTTGATGCTGGAACGATGTTAGCTGCTGCTGCACGTCCTCTTCTTTGGTCGCCGCCACCAGTACCATCTAGAGTACCTTGGTTATTTGTATAAGCATGAATTGTAGTCATTAGACCGTGGTGAATTCCCCAAGTGTCGTTTAATACTTTAGCCATTGGAGCTAAACAGTTTGTAGTACATGAAGCTGCTGAAATAACAGTTTCGCTACCGTCTAGAATTTCATGGTTAACACCATAAACGATTGTTGGCATGTCGCCTTTTCCTGGAGCTGAGATTAAAACTTTTTTAGCACCAGCTGTAATGTGTTTTGAAGCGCCTTCTACTGAAGTAAATGCTCCTGTACATTCCATTACTACGTCTACATCTAATTCTTTCCATGGTAAGTTTAAAGGGTCTCTATCTGAAACTACTCTAATTTCTTTACCATCAACTACAAGATTATCACCTTTTGTAGTAATACTATCTTTTTTAAAGTTACCGTGTGCTGAGTCATATTTTAATCCATATGCTGCATCTTCTACAGTACCTGTGTCATTGATCGCTACGATTTCATAATCGGAGTCACCAAACATTTGACGGAAAGCTAATTTTCCAATTCTACCAAAACCACTAATTGCAATTTTTACTGCCATATAATAAATTCCTCCTCTTTTTTTCTTACATACCTATAATACTAATTTATTCGCTAAATGTCAATTGTGAAAATCTTATCACACACAATTTTCATTTAAGTTGAAGCTGTAACGACTGTTTTCAATAATAACCGATGGCTAAAGGCCGATTGGATGTTTTCATGATTGACTTAATGGTAGCCCTATCATTATTAAAGAGGCGTTTAAACAGTTCTTTGTCATTAATTCTAATCATCATATAATCAATGACTTCATAGACTAAATTATCAATTACTTTGTCTAAATTCTCATTTTCACTAACATCGACATAAATATAAGCATTCATCCCCATGGCTTGATTTAAAAGGGTCAAAAGCGAAATTGAGTCAAGATAGACGATTTCAACAACTACTAATTCACTCGCAACATAATTATAAACTAAATAGCCCATAATCTCTTTATCAGCATTTCTGGTCACAAAGATTTCTTTGCCACTAGCTTTTAAAATATTTATATAATTTTTAAACATTTTTTCATTTCGTATTAAGTGTCCATTAAAACGACTGATAAACTTTGTATAGACTTCTAATAAGTCATTTGGCTTATAGACATCTGAAATACTATAACCATCAACATTGTATAAATCAGCTCTATTTACTAAGTATCTTTTTTTATAATAAATTGTTTCAAAACCATATTGTTTAAAGTCTTTAGCCTTTGAAGTTTTAATTAAGCTAAACAGTTCACTGTATTCTAACTCTTTTAAAACCTTTTGTAGTAAACTGTGCATAATCCCTTGGTTTCGATACTTGTAAAGGGTAAATAAATTATCTAAAACAGATACTTCAAAAATATAACCATTTAAATTTAATTGTTGGCGATCTCTTAAAAGCCCGGCGACAATTAAATCTTCTTTTTCATCTTTAATTAGATAAAAGTCATCAGGATTATATGTTTCATTAAAAAAATAATTTATCGATCCACCATCGGCATAGGCAAAGATAGTTTTCCATAAATTATATAATTGTTGTTTATCTTGTTTTTTGGGTTTTTGTACCAACGAGCTTCACCTCTAATTAATCTATTTCTTCTTCTGTAAATTCAGCATCGATGACATTTGGGTTAGGATGGCCACTTTGGGTTGTTTGACTATTATCAAAGGTTCTTTGGTCATTTTGGCTAGTATTTTTATAAGCGCGACTCAAAGATGTCATTCTGATAACTGAAAATAATAACAAGACACCAAAAAAGACTAAGATTGGCCATGCCAGTCTGATTATAAAACCGATAAAGATTAAACCTAAAAAGATACTTATTAATGCTCTGATTAATTCCATGTAATCACCTTTTCTAAATTAGATCGTTAAATCAGCTAAGTCAGGATTAATTAAGACTTCACTGACAAGTTTGTTAAAGCGGTATTCAGTTAGTCCCATACTACCTAACATTCTTAAAAAACTTAAGCGTGCTTTTTCCGCGCTTTGATTATCTAAGACAACACTTTTTGGATAAACGTTTTCTAAACTAGTTACGCCATCAGTGTCATGGTAGTACTCAATTAAAAAGACTTGGTTTGAATCATTAACTCGAGCTTGAATTGCTTCTGATTTATCGTCTTTAATAAAGTGTAAGACCTTGTCATCATAGCCAACTAAAATCTTAAAGTTTTTTTCCTTTAACATTTCTAAAATATCTTTGGTTGGGATTTCTTCAACCTTGATTAAGTTTTTTGAAATCTTTGTGTATTGGTCATAAACTAAATACCCAACTGCGACAACTGCCGTAACTTTTAATAATTTTTTTAACATATAATTAACTCCTAACTGATAATTTATTTCTATCTTCAAACTCCATTATATAACATTATCTAAAACCTTGAAAATAATTAATTTAATTGTCTAAACTTTTACAAGTATAGCCATCTTTTTCATTAAACCGAATTGTTTCAGTTATCCCTGGTAAATATTCTGGATCATCTTGATCAATTCCTATTAACATTAATTCAGGGATTGTAGCACTATTAAAGTCTTTTAAATCAATAATAATTTCTCCATAGTCAGCTTTAACTTCTTCATTAAAACTAAGGTTTTTTGATTCTAAATGGCGTTCTTGCATTTCTTTGATTAATTTATTAAATAAATCTTTAGTAAAGACGTCATCAAAGTACATTCTTTCTTGACTTGTAATACTTAAGATTAAATTATCTTTATGTGATAACGTTATCTGGCGATCAACCTTGATTGGCTCATCTACCGTTTTTACACAAAGTGTTTTTTGAATTTCACCTTGGCCCCCACAGCTAATTAAGATTAAACTTATTATTACTAAACTAATAATTTTTTTCATAAAACTCCTTTTATCCAATCATAATATGTGCATCTGGATAGTGTACTGAGGTTGAAATTGGCTCACGGTGTGATAATGATAAAAGAAAGGTCATTAAGCCCACGCGGCCCGCAAACATTACAATAATTGAGACAAGTTTTCCAAGTGTAGTTAAGTATGGAGTTATCCCTAAAGATAAGCCAACGGTCCCAAAATTTGAGAAAACTTCAAATAAAACATATTCAATACCAACTCCATCGGGAATCGTCTCTGTCATTAACAGGATCATTGTCGCTGTTGAAATTAAAAGAATCGCTGAAACGATAATTAAAATACTTTTAACAATTTTTTCATCAGAAATACTTTTTCTTTTTAATACAACCGGCTTATTTCTAACGGTCTTAAATACATAAAAGATAATGACCGCAACGGTTGTAACTTTAACGCCTCCGGCAATTGAACCACTAGAACCACCAATAAACATTAAGATCATGGTCACAAACATCCCTAATGGTGAAATGTTAGCATAGTCAACACTGGCAAAACCAGCGGTTCTAGGCGTTGTCGCCATAAATAAGGCATTCATAATCCGATCAAATAAGCTAATATCAACAAAGGTCCCATGTTTTAGTTCTGAAATAAATAAGATAAGACTGCCACCAACAATTAAAATTGAAACAGCGACTAAGGTAATTTTAGTATGTAAGAGTAATTTACGGTTTCTTTTAAAACTAAGTAAGTCTTTCCAAACAACAAAACCTAGACCACCGGTCACAAAGAGGGCCATAATTACAAAAAGGACATAAGGGTCACTCTGAAAGGTAATTAGACTATCACCAAATAAGTCAAAGCCGGC
The DNA here is from genome assembly GCA_012512595.1 of Erysipelothrix sp. Lineage (GTDB taxonomy): Bacteria > Bacillota_I > Bacilli_A > Erysipelotrichales > Erysipelotrichaceae > JAAZDN01. The sequence goes on along the minus strand of JAAZDW010000009.1, from coordinate 485 downwards.
ATTACAAAAGGCTGAGACTGAATGAAAAATTGAAAAATATATACCTTTAATTATTCCAAAACTTGGGATAAAACGGGCTGATAAAAAGATTGCGCCAATACTTTGAACAATGACACTAAATTTAATTAAATACTTAATTAAACTACTCACATCACTTAAGTGTTCAATGTTTAAACTTTCTTGAATTATTAGTCTTTGTTTAAGCCGTAATTTTTTGCCCATAAAAGTCACAAAGATTACGACAAAACTCATAAAGCCTAAGCCTCCGAGTTCAATCATAATCATAATCACAGTTTTTCCAAAATAATTCCAATACTCGGCAGTATTGACAACAGTTTGTCCGGTAACACAGGTAGCCGAGGTTGCCGTATAAAGGGCATTGATAAAACTTGTCCACTGGCCACTCTTGGAAGCTATCGGCAACATTAATAAAAAGGTTCCACTTAAAATTGTCACCACAAAACTTGCGGTAATAATTCTAACTG
>JAAZDW010000035.1 GCA_012512595.1 Erysipelothrix sp. | reverse complement strand
GGTTCAATGAAAGAAGCTCAATTTATTGATGACTTATCAGATACGGAAACAAAAAGATTTATGCATCATTACAACTTCCCACCATATTCAGTTGGAGAAACTGGTCGTATGGGTGGTGCTGGACGTCGCGAAATTGGCCATGGTGCCTTAGGAGAAAAAGCTTTATCCCAAGTACTTCCAAGCATTGAAGAGTTTCCATATGCGATTAGAGTTGTTTCTGAAGTATTAGAATCAAATGGTTCAAGTTCACAGGCAGCTATTTGTGCAAGTTCAATGTCATTGATGGCCGCTGGAGTACCAATTTCAGCTCATGTAGCCGGAATTGCGATGGGAATGGTAATGCGTGATGGTGAGTATTCAATTTTATCTGATATTCAAGGAATGGAAGATGCTTTTGGAGATATGGACCTAAAAGTTGCGGGTACTGCAAAAGGCATTACTGCAATGCAAATGGACATTAAAGTTGAAGGTATTTCAAGAGAAATCTTACATGAAGCTTTAACTCAAGCCAAAATCGGCCGTGATCACATTATGGAAAATATGAGTGCGACAATTGATAAACCTCGTCCTGATGTTGGTGAATACGCTCCTAAAATGGCAACTATGCATGTTCCAATCGATAAGATTAGAGATGTAATTGGCCGTGGTGGCGATGTTATTAATGATATAATTGAAAAATCTAATGATGTTAAAATTGATATTGAAGACGATGGTTCAATTGTAATTTATCATACTAGTAGAGAATCCATTAATCATGCAATGAAGATGATTGAAAATATCGTAAAAGTTGCTAAAGTTGGCGAAATTTATGATGCTAAGGTAGTCCGGATCGAAAACTTTGGAGCCTTTGTAGAATTATTTCCAGGAACTGATGGCCTACTACACATTTCAAAAATAGCTCATGAAAGAACTGAGAAGGTTAGTGATGTCTTAAAAGTTGGCGAAACTGTTAAAGTCAAGGTATTAGAAGTTGACGATCGAGGTCGAGTAAACGTCTCAAGAAAAGATTTACTTCCAAAACCAGAGAATAGACCAGCAGCAGCTCGTGAAAACACAAAAAGATAATTAAAACTAGCCCCTATCTTGGATAGGGGCTTTCTTTAAAAGAAAGGGATAGATTATATGTATAATTGGAATTTAGATGACCTTTATTTAGGTTTAGAAGATGAAAGTTATTTAGCAGATTTTAAAGAAGTAGTAAGTGATGTCAAAGCTTTAGAAACCTTTGCAAATAATTTAGGTGAAGCTTCTATAGCTAGTGTTAAAGAAGTATTAGAGAGACAAAATAGTTTAAACTTTAAAGTTAGAAAAATTGCTTCCTTTTTAAGTTTAAATGAAAGTATTGATTCAACCAATAATGATTATAAAAATCATATGCAAAGAATTATGCAAGTTTTGTCAAAAACAGCTGAACCACAGGCAAAACTTCAGCAACACCTAGCAAATATTAATGACTTAGAAAATCTTGTCAAACAAGATCAATACATCGCAGACCACAAGTTTTATATTCAAGAAGTAATTGATCAAAGTAAATATCAATTAAGTGCTAAAGAAGAAGGTTTAATTTCTAAGTTAAACTTAAATGGGGTTAGTACTTGGCAAGATCTTTACAACTATCTTACCTCGACCATGACACTTGACTACAATGGCGAAAAAATTACTTTAACCCAAGTTAGAAACCTCGCTAGCGATGAAGACCAACAAGTTAGAAAAGCAGCATATCTGGCAGAACTTGCAGGCTATAAACAACATGAGTCAAGTATTGCCTTTAGTTTAAATAGTATTAAGGGTCATGTTAATACGATGGTAGAGTTAAGAGGTTACAAGTCGGCTTTACATATGACTTTAGAAGATTCAAGAATGGAAAAAACAACACTAGATGCAATGTTTAGTGCAATTGATGATTCTTTGCCAAAATTTAGACAGTTTTTAAAACATAAAGCCAAACTTTTAGGTCACAAAAATGGCTTGCCATTTTATGATTTATTTGCCCCAGTTGTAAAGAGTGATAAAAAGTATAGTGTAGAAGATGCTCAAAAAATGATTAAAGATAGCTTTTCAACTTTTAGTCCAGAATTATTACAATTGGTAGAAACAGCCTTTGAAGATAGTTGGATTGATTATCTTCCAAAATCAAATAAACGTGGCGGCGCTTTTTGTGCAAATCTGCCAATGATTAACCAAAGTCGCGTTATGACAAACTTTGGCAATGACTTAAGTGGAGTTGTAACTTTGGCCCATGAACTAGGTCATGCTTATCATGGCTTAAAAATTCAAGACCACCACATGCTAAATACAAGTTATGTTATGCCAATTGCTGAAACGGCTTCAAACTTTTGTGAATTAATTTTAAGTGAAGCGGCCTTAAAGACAGCTGATAAAACCGAAAAAATTCAACTGCTTGAAAATATGATTTCAGATTCAACGCAAGTAATTGTCGATATTTATTCTAGATTTTTATTTGAACAAAGTGTTTTCGAAAAACGTCAAGACAGCTTACTTTTGGCTGATGACTTAGTTGACTTAATGCAAACGGCTCAACTTAAAACTTATGGTGATGGTTTAGATAAAGATTATCTCCATGGCTATATGTGGGCTTGTAAGGGTCACTATTATAGTGCAGGAAGAAATTACTATAACTTTCCATATGCTTATGGCGGCTTGTTTGCCAAAGGCTTATATGCTAAGTATTTAGAAGAGGGCGAAAGCTTTGTTTCAAAGTATGACCAAATGTTAACTAATACGACTATTGCTAGCTGTGAAGATATTGGTAAGATGGTCGATGTTGATGTTAGCGGCAAAGAGTTTTGGGCAAAAAGTTTAAATATGATTGAAATAATGATCGATGACTTTATCGAACTAACTAGCGAAGGAGTGTAAAAATGGATTATAAATTAGAAGCAAATAATCGTAAACAGGAAATAATTTCAGATTTAAGATCTTTAGTTAATATTAAGTCAATAATTGACATGGAAAATAAAACTGACAAAGCACCGTTTGGTCCTAATATTCGTAAAGCCTTAGACCGCTTTTTAGAAATGGCGAAGCGTGATGGCTTTAAGGCTGTAGATGTTGATGGATATGCCGGTTACATTGAGTATGGCGAAGGTGAGGAGTTAGTTGGTGTCTTAGGCCACCTTGATGTTGTTCCACTTGGAGAAGGCTGGACCAAGGATCCTTTAGCATTAGAAGAAGTCGATGGCTATCTTTTTGGACGTGGTAGTAGTGATGATAAAGGACCAACCGTGGCCGCTTACCATGCCTTAAAAATCTTAAAGGACAATAACGTTAAATTAAATCGTCGGGTTCGCTTAATTGTTGGCTGTGATGAAGAGACTGGTTTTAGAGGGGTTGAATATTATAAAAAGCACTGTGAAATCCCAAACTTTGGTTTTACCCCAGATGCTAGCTTTCCAGTTATTTATGGGGAAAAAGGTATAATACAACTACAGTTAGAAAGTTCTTTAAAGACAATGATAGTTGAACTAAATGCTGGAGAAGTTGGAAATGTTGTAATGGGAATTGCCAAGGCTATAATTAGTGAAAAAACAAAACCACAAGCATTTGAGCAATACTTAACAGATAATAACTTAACAGGTAGCTATACAGATAATAGTTATTATATAAAAGGAAAATTCGCTCATGCAATGGCTCCCCAAGAAGGAGTAAATGCGGGTGTTTACCTATTGGGTTTTTTAGCGATAAACCATGATGATGACTATGCAAAAAAAGCTTACAGTTTATTAAATAGTTATAATGGTCAAGGCTTAAACATTGATTTTACAGGTGAGTATATGGGTAAACTAACAATGAACCTAGGTGTTTTTAGAGTCAATCAAAAAAACCAAACAGCCTTAATTGATATTCGTTATCCAGATGGGTATGAAGATAGTGATATTTTAAGTAATATTGATAAAACAGTTAAAGACCAAGGTTTTAATGTTAATCTTTTAGAGAGTAAACCGAAAGTATTTTTAGACCCTAAAGGTGAGGTTATTCAAATTTTAGAAGCTGTTTATCGCAAGCAAACAGGTGATACTACTTCACCATTAATTACTATGGGTGGTGGAACTTATGCTAAGGCCTTCGATAATCATGTTGCTTATGGGATGGAATTTCCACTTGAACAAAAACCAGCAATGGTTGGCGATGTCCACCAGGCAGATGAGGCAATTTCAGTTGACGCACTAATTAATGGAACAGCGATTTATGCCGAGGCAATTGTAAAACTTTGTAATATGTAATAAAATGGTTAAGAGATAAAGGTCGGGTGAGAAAGTGAAAATAGTTAAATTGTTGTTGGTAAGTTTAATGTTAATTGGCTGTGTCAATAGTGACTTTGATATTGAAAAGGCCATCAATGAAAAAATTGAAATAATCAACCAAACAAAGGCCTATGAAAACCATAATCATCAAAAAGGACTATTTTCATACTACTTACCTAAAGATGTAGGAGTTAAGCGCTCCAACAAAATTTCAACGGTTTTACTAGTTGATCATTATGAAGTGTTTATGGCCTTAAACGTCTCAGAGATTATGAATGACAAACTAGAAGTGTTTTCCTTAAATCCTGCAAATTTTGTGTTAGTTAAAGACTTTACGACTTTAAATAATCAAAACAAAAGTGTTTTTAATACCTTAGTTATTGAAGAGTTAACTGATAGCCAATACTTAGTTTACTTAAAGGCCAATGAAATGTTTTTAGTCGCTTCAACGCCAAAGGCTGGCATTGTCAACATTTTAGAAAAGATGTTAATTGTAACTAGAACAGTTGAAATTGATAAAAAGAAAGTAGTAGCACAATTTTCAAATAAAGAAGAAATTAATTATCAAAAAGAAGTTATTGAACTTTTTTCAGAAAGTGTTCCTGTAGAAGGTTTTTTGAAAGATATATATGAAAGTGATAAAGAGGATGATTAAATGCAAGATGCAATAAAAATATATAAAAATAGTAAGAGCTTTGATTATGTCATTATGCTTGAAATGTCCGAAGATAAAGTTGATAAGGTTGTTAAAGATCAAAGTATTGTACAACTTTTTAACCAGGATCAGTTAGTTGGTTTAAATATTTTTGACAGCTCTTTATTTAATGATCACAAAGACGGCTTTATTTATCCAGAGTCAAAAGTATTAGAAACATTAAACACTTACTTACAAAATAACGGCTTTGACTTAAGCTTTGTTTACAATAAAGCTGATTATTTAAAAGTTGCGAAAGTTTTAGAAGTTAATAAGGTAAAAGGCAGTGATAATCTTACACTATGTAAGGTAAGTGTTGGTGATAGCGAATATTCAATGATTTGTGGTGCAAAAAATGTTAAGGAAGGTATGAAGACAATTGCAGCCTTAGATAACGCGCTTTTATATGATGGCAGCAAGATATCTAAAGGCGAGGTCTTAGGTGTCTTTTCAGATGGGATGCTCTGTTCACTAAAAGAGTTAGGTTTAGACCCAAATCAAAAGCATAGTGGAATTGTTGAGTTAGATCAAGATGAAGTAGTGGGTAAGAGTTTCTTTGATGTTGACTGGAGGAAGTACAATGTTTAAAAAAATAGCCAATCTCTTTTTTGAAGAAGTAGAAGAAGAAGTAAAAGAAAAGCCTCAAAAAGAAGCACCAATAGTAGAAAAAGCTGAACCAATTGTAAAGGTGGAACCAATTCAAAAGACTTTTGAAAAGAAAAAAGAAAAGTCAATTTTTATTGATACTACAAAAGTTGTTGAAAAGCCAAAACCAAAAGTTATAAAAGAGCCAACAACCGAAATTGACTATGAGTTTACACCAATCATAAGTCCAATTCGCGGTTTAAAAGAAAGTGATAAAAACACTTACCAAGTTAATAAGAGTAAAAAGAAAACAGTCCCAATTACGGTTAGTCGTTTAGGGACAATTATCAGTCCTATATATGGCTTAGGTAAGGGTAAAAACAAAGAAACTTTTGAAAAGTTATCGCAAATGCAAAAAGAAGCGGATGCTGCTGAAGATGTAGTCTTAGAAGTTAATCAAGCGATTATTGATAAAACTTTAAGTCAAGACCTAAATAAAGTAGAAGAGGTCATTGAAGAAGTTAGTGAGCCAGTAGTTGAAAAAACAATCTTAAAAACAGATAAGGCCCCGGCGGAATTTACCTACTTAACTTTAGATGATTTAATTGATAAAAATAGCCAAGACCAAAATGAAACCGAAAAAGCTAAAAAACACTTCTTTATTGGAATTAAAGGTACGGGTATGGCAGCGTTGGCAACACTTTTAGATGATGCAGGTTATGATGTTTTAGGATCTGATACAGAAGACTTTGTCTTTACGCAAAGAGATTTAAGTGAAAAAAATATTGAAATGCTACCTTTTGATGCCAATAACATCAAAGATGATATGGTAGTCATCATTGGTAATTCCTTTTATGATGACCATCCAGAAGTAATTGCGGCTAAAAATAATGACACTGTTAAAACTTATACTTATCATGGATATTTAGGTAAGTTTATTGAAGTTTATAGCAGTATTGCCGTTTCAGGATCTCATGGTAAAACGACAACGACTTCAATGATTTCAGACATGTTATCACTACATCTACCAATGGGCCATTTAATTGGCGATGGAAGAGGGGCTGTGGCTAAAGATGCTGAAACAATTGTCATTGAAGCATGTGAATATAAGCGTCACTTTATTAGTTATAAGGCTAATTATGGGGTTATAACTAATTTAGAATGGGATCATGTTGACTACTATAAGACAAATAAAGATTACTTAAAAGCTTTTGAAGAGTTTGCAAATCAAATTAAAGATACTGTTTTAGTCTTTGGTGATGACAAAGATAGTGATAAATTAAATATTGAAACCAATGTTCTCTACTATGGAGAACATGAAAGAAATGATATTCAAGCAATCAATATTGAAGAGAGTAGTAAAGGGACTAAGTTTGAAGTTATTTATTTAAATGAAAATATTGGAAAGTTTGACATTAAGCTAATCGGAAGACATATGATGCACAATGCCCTAGCAGCAATTGGGATTGGAAAACTAAAAGGCTTAACAAGTGAAGAAATAAATGAAGGTTTAAATTATTATGGTGGGGCCAAACGCCGATTTGAAGTATTAGAAATTGGTGATAGTGTCGTAATTGATGACTATGCCCACCACCCAACTGAAGTTTTAGTCACAATCAAGGCCGCACGCGTTAAGTATCCAAATCACAAATTAGTTGCCGTTTATCATCCAGATCGAATCTTAAGATTAGAAGCCTTTGCTGATGAATTTATTTCAGCTTTAAAGTTAGCTGATGAAGTCGCAATTGGTAGTGCTGTTGATTCAGATGGAATGACAGAAGCGATTGACTTAAGTGTCTTGACAAATAATATTGATCGATCCTTTGTCGTTGATGATAACCAAGCTTCAGTTAGTAAACTTGCAAGACTATCACCAGCTGTTTACTTATTTATGGGAACCAAAGAAATGTACTCCATTAAAAAACAGTTGATTGACTACTTAAAGCGCATTGATATTTAAACTAAACCTTTCCATTAATTCTAGTGGAGAGGTCTTTTTTTACTGATTATTGCGATAATAGAATAAATTGTGTGAAAAAGCAATGAAAGTGATGAAAATGATTGAAAATGTTTTCATTATGAGTTAAAATGGTTATAGATAGGCGGTGGAAATATGAACGTACCAATAGGTGCAAATCAATTTTTTGAAGAAGTGTCCGAATTTTTTGCAAAGGTACTGCCAATTGTTGGCGTAATTGTACTAGTAGCGTTATTTTTTCTAATGTGGGAACTGATCAAGTTTGTCAAAGGCTTAGATGTTACAGTAAACAAGATAAATGACACAATTGTGTCCCTTGACAAAAGTGTAGAAAAACTTCAAGCCCCACTTAATACAGTTCAAAGTTTGAGTTATACAGTTGATAGTGTTCACATAGTTTCAAAACGTGCTGTCAATAAGTCCGTCTCAATGATTACTGATAATTATGGAGTTGTAAAAGATTGGGTAAGCACATTTTTTAAAGATAATAAAAAAAATGAAGAAAATGATATTACAATAAGAGAGGAAGTTTAAAATGGAAAACAAAGATTTAAAAGAAACAGTTGCCAAAAAATATGAAGATGTAAAAGAAGAAGTCGAAGAAACTGTTGAAGATGTAAAAGAAGATGCAAAAGAGGCTGCTGAGGATTTTAAAGAAAAAGTAGATACTGCTAAAGAAGCAAGTAAGGAAAAAGCTGAAGAAGCTGCTGATGAAGCAAAAGATTTTGCTGAAGATGTCGTTGAAGGCACAAAAAAGGTTGCTAAAGATGTCGCAAAAGCTGCTAAAGGTGCATATAATGTTGCCGCAGACAAAATTGATGACGTAATGAAAGATGAACGGGTTGTCGAATTTACTCATAAAACTGGTGAAGTCTTAGATTCAACCGCAAAAACAGTTGTAGCTGGAACTAAAAAAGGCGCTAAAGTCGTTAAAGAAAAAACTGAAGAATTTCTAGCTAATCCTAAGGTTATCGATGCTTATGAAACTGTCAGTGATAAGGCAACAGAAGTTGGCCAAAAAGTTTTCAAAGGTATCAAAGGCTTATTTGCTAAAAAAGATGAAGTTGTAGATAAAGCTGGAGATGTCGCAAAAGATGTTAAAGAAGATATAGCTGAAACAGTTGAAGATGTAGTTGAAACAGCTGAAGACGTAGTCGATCAAGACTAATTATTATAAAATTTTAAAATATGTTGATGTTAATTGTAACCTAGAATAAGTCCTTTGTGGCTTATTCTATTTAAAGATAGGAATAGTGATGTTTGATGAAAAAAGTAACAATATATGATGTAGCTGCAGAAGCTGATGTTTCGCTAGCCACAGTGTCGAGAGTTATTAATGGCTCAGATTTAGTAAAAGATACAACGCGCTTAAGAGTTGAAGCTGCAATTGACAAGCTAGGTTACAAGCCTAATGCTGTTGCTCGTAGTTTAGCCTTAAAGCGTTCAACGACAATTGCCCTTGTTGTTCCAGAGGCAAGTTTTGGGTTTACGGGACAAATTATCAATGGTTTACTTGATGTAGCCAAGATTTACAACTATAATATATATCTACACACTATTACTGAAGGCATTGTTGATATTAAAGATGTCATTGATAATATTATAAAATCGCGGGTAGATGGGGTTGTAATTTATAATGATCGATTAGGTAATGTTGACATTGAAGCATTAGCAACGTATGATATTCCTATCGTCTTTATTGGCAATAAGTTAAAGTCGGATAATATTTCTTCCGTCTACGTTGATATTGAAATGGCGATATTTGAATTAGCTCAAAAATTTCTTGATGAAGGTGTTAAAGAAATCTCGGTTTTACAAGACCGTAAAAATGAGTATGCAGCCAGTCAAATTGTTTCTGGAGTAGAAAAGGCATGTAAGGCCAACGGTAGTGTATTTGACCATTATATCGAGATTCCACAAGAATATCGTAGCTCCTATGCATTTTTAAGTGAATATTTTAAAACAAATAAACCTGAAGTAATAATTGCGAATCGTGATTCACAAGCAATCGCCGTTATAAATGCAGCTCAAGAAGCTGGTTATCGTGTTCCAGAAGATATCCAGGTTGTTTGTGTGATAGATACAAAATATAATAAAATGCTTAGACCTCAATTATCTAGTTTTGCAATGCCAAGCTATGATTTAGGGGCAGTTGCAATGAGAATGATGACAAAGCAGTTAGATGACAGTGTGCCTGAAGAGGAAATAAATCATAATATTGAATTAAGTTATGTTTATACTCCACGTAAGTCAACACTAAAATAAGCGATGATAAGAAGCGGTATAGTAATAATTTTTAGAGAGATAACGGTTGGTGAAAGTTGTCAGTTAAAGCTATATGATACATCTTTGAGCATATATTAATAGTATACGTAAATCGGCGTTAACGATATTGAGAAGATACTAGATATTTAGTATCAATTAAGGTGGTACCACGCAAAAGCGTCCTTTCGGATGCTTTTTTATTTGTAAAAAAGGAGAGAAAAGATTATGGAATTTATTGATGAATTGATTTGGCGCGGACTTGTTAAGGATGTTACTGATTTAGAAGGTTTAAAAGAGCGTTTAAAAACACCAGCAACAGTGTACTGTGGTTTTGACCCAACCGCAGACTCACTCCATGTTGGCCACATGCAACAAATTATGTTGCTTAAAAGATACCAAGATGTTGGTCACCGCGTGATTGCCCTTTTAGGTGGAGCAACTGGCATGATTGGAGATCCACGACCAACTAAAGAGCGTCAAATGCAATCCCTTGATGTTATTGAAGATAATGTTGTTGCGATTAGAGAACAACTTTCAAGATTTATTGATTTATCTGATAAAGATAAAGGCGTCTTACTAAACAATTATGACTGGCTTGGGGATTTGAGTGCCTTAGAGTTTTTAAGAGATTATGGAAAACATTTTAATATAAATTATATGTTAGCTAAAGATACTATTTCATCAAGGCTAGATACCGGGATATCTTTTACCGAGTTTTCTTATACAATTTTACAATCAATGGACTGGCTGCATTTATATCAAGTTGAAAACTGTGAAATTCAAATTGGTGGCTCAGACCAATGGGGAAACCTTACTTCAGGAACAGAGCTAATTAGAAAAGTTTTAGGTGATAAACATAAAGTTTTTGGAATTACATCACCTTTAATTAATAAGTCTGATGGCAGTAAGTTTGGGAAAAGTGAAGGTGATAATATTTGGCTAAACACTGATTATACAAATGCTTATGACTTTTATCAATTTTGGTTTAATACTCCAGATAGTGAAGTAATTGATTATATGAAACGCTTATCAATGAAGAGTCCAGCTGAAATTATAAAACTTGAAAAACTAGTTGAGTTAGAACCACATAAAAGAGCAGCTCAAATTGCCCTAGCTACAGAGCTAACAATCCTTGTCCACAAACAACAAGGCTTAGAGCGAGCACTTAATATTACTCAAGTATTATTTGGTGGCGACATTAAAGAATTGCCACTAGAAGACATAAAGGCTGGTTTAAATGATGCTCCAAAGTATAGTTTAACCAAAGCAATGAATGTGGTTGATTTACTTGTAGCCGCAAAAATTGCTTCAAGTAAACGTGAAGCTCGTGAGTTTATTAGTAATGGAGCTATTTCAATTAATGGTGATAAGATGCAAGATCTAGACTTACTTGTCGATAAAAGTTTGGCCATAGGTCAAGAATTAATCGTCTTTAAACGCGGACGTAGAAATTATTTTATTGTACAAGTTAATTGACGAGTTTTTTAATTCGATATAATAATGTTTTTTATAATGTTATAATACTAATGAGGTGTTTTGATGAGAAAAGGTAAAATTTTAGTAGCAATGCTTCTCTTATTAGCTGGCTGTACAACCAAGCCTAATAAAGATGACTTACTACTTCAAAAATATAAAGCAGCATACAATGATCTTGTCAGTAATGATAAGTTTTTAAGCGATTCTTCTTACTATGATCTTGAAGTTGTAGTAAATAAAATAGAAAATAATAAATATCGAGTCGATGCAATTATTGATAATCCTAAAGTAGCGATGTATAATATCCAAGTTATCGCTGAATTAGACTCGATTGGAGTTGAACAATTTGATAAAGTAATACCATCCCTTGGAATTGTCGATCAATCAGTTTATCATCTAATACCTTTTCAAGTAAATAAGGATGAAGGTTTTTATGGTGGTTTGGTTGTAAGTGGGGTTAGTGATAAAGCTCAGGGTACAATAATTATTGAAATAGCATGGACAGATTATTCAGAAACAGTCAGCTACCAAGAATTTCTAAAGTTTAATTATGATATAGAACCAGAGTTGCCAGAAGAAGAAAATACTGAAGAAGATCTTGAGTCAGATGATGAATAAAAATAAAGATCGCAGTAATACGCTACTTTTAGGCGGACTTACAACAACCGCTGGTCTATTTATTACAAAGGCAATTGGAATTCTTTATGTAGCGCCTTTTAGAGCTATGGTTGGCGCTGAAAATTATGTCTATTATGCAGCCGGTTATGAAATGTATGATTTAATTTTAACCATTTCACTAGCAGGGCTGCCTTTTGCGGTTGCCTCAATTGTAAGTAAGTATATGGCAAAGCATGATTATAAGACAGTTATGCTTTTAAAGAAAATATCCCATGGACTGCTGGGGGTGCTTGGCTTTATTGGTGCTGCGGCTGTCTTTTTGTTTATTAATAATATCATTTCAACCAGAGGTGTTATAACAGAGTCACAGGCAATTATTTATCGAAATATTTACTTGATTATGTCTTTATCGATTTTTACTGTTCCACTATTAAGTTCTTATCGCGGCTTTTTTCAAGGAATTAAAGACTTTAAGTCATATTCAATCTCACAAATAGTTGAACAAGTTTCAAGGGTTAGTTTTCTTTTAGGTTTTGGTGCCTTAGCCATTTATATATTTGATTCTGATATAATTTGGGGTGTGTACTTTGCCTTAATTGCAACAGCCGTTTCCGCAATAACCTCGATAATATATTTAGCCGTCTTTAAAAGTGGGGTAACTAACGAAATTCAAGAGCTTGCTAATCAACAGAAAAGCAGTGCCCTTGAAGTTAAGATTTTAGTTAGTGAACTATTTAAATTTTCAATTCCATTTTTAATCTCAGTTATCTTAGGCAATCGTCTTGGTTTTACTCAAATGTTTTTACTACCGACCTCACTTCAAAGCTTTGGCTATGATATTGCAACAACGCAAATTTATACTTCATTATTAACTAATGAAACCTTAAAGTTAATGAGTATCCCGGTGGTCTTATCAACTGGTTTTTCAGTCGCAATTATTCCCCAAATGAGTCAAGCCTTAGTTAGAAATGATCATGGTGAAATTCAACGTGATATTAGTTTGGCAATGGAATCAATTTTGTATATCGGTTTACCAATTCTTTGTGCTATGTTTTTTCTATCTGAAGAAGTATACTTTGCCTTATTTGGTGGCAGTCCTGAAATTATTGCGATGGGTGGTAAGGTTTTAAAGGCCCAAATAATAGTAGGGGTATTAAACAATTTAATGCAGGTAGTAAATTCATTAATGATGGCCTTAGGCTTGCGCCGTAAAGGGATAATGATTTTACTGATTGCCTTTATTTTAAATTTTGCCCTATTTCCAATTTTTGTAACAAAGTTTGGTTGGATTGGCTCATCAATCACAATGTTTCTTACAACCGCACTCGTACTATTTTACAGTCTGTATGTGGTTAAAGTTAGATTTGAAATTTCATATAAATTTACGCGTCGCAAAATATTATTTATGATTGTTGGCTTGGTGGCAATGACACTAGTTTATTACACCCTAAGTATCTTGGGTCTTCAAGTAATTAGTCTAGGTCGAATTAAAGGCTTATTTACTTTGGCAATTTATGGTGGCTTGATGCTTGTAGTCTATGGAATCGTCACAAATATCCTCTACTTGCCCCAGTCAATTTTGAATGTTGATTTTAAAGAGATAATTAAAAAGGTGATGAAAAAATGAGATTAGATAAATTTTTAGCTCACAATGGTTTTGGTAGTCGTAAGGATTGTAAAAAAATCATTAAAGATAATCTGGTTTTAGTTAATAATGAAGTTGAAGTAAATCCAGGTAAAATTATTGATGTAAAAGTTGATGTAATTAATGTTGATGGTTTTGATATTAATTATAAAGAACAGGTTTATTATATGTTAAATAAACCAGCTGGCTATATTTGTAGCCATGATGATAGTTTATATCCATCAGCACTTTTATTAATTGAAGACTTGCGGACAGATTTAATCATGGTTGGCAGACTAGATGTTGATACAGAAGGCTTATTGTTGATTACATCTGATGGTAAATTTTCACACCAAGTATCACATGGTAAAAAAGATATTTTAAAACAGTACTATGTAGAATTGGTCAAAGATTTTGATTTAAAATATATCAAAGAATTAGAAGCAGGAATAATGCTTGGTGATGATTTATTAAAGCCGGCTAAAGTTGAAATGTTAGATGAAAAGTCAATGTTGCTTTCAATATCACAAGGAAAGTATCATCAAGTTAAGAGGATGATGCATTACTGTGATAATGAGGTCTTATTTTTAAGAAGAGAAAAGATTGGAAATTTAAGTTTAGATGAAAATTTAGAAGTTGGCGAATATAAGGAATTAAGTCTTAAAGATTTAGAAGCAATTTAACAGAAACGATAAAAAAAGGTCAATACATTGAAGTATTGACCTTTTAGTTTATTTAACTTAATTATTATCTTGAGTAGAATTCTACTACTAAAGCTTCTTCGATTTCACCGTTTAATTCACTACGTTCAGGAATTCTTACATATTTACCCTTCATTTCGTCTTGATCAAATTCAACGAAATCAACGATACTATGTCTTGATTCTAAAGATTCTTTAATTACTTTTAAATTTTTAGATCTGTCTTTAACTGAAATAGTTTGTCCAGGTGATACTTGGTATGATGGAATGTCTAATTTTTTTCCATCTACTAAGATGTGACCATGGTTAACTAACTGTCTTGCAGCTTGTCTTGTTGATCCAAGTCCCATACGATAAACAAGGTTATCTAGTCTTGATTCAAGAGCAACCATGAATTGAGTACCTGTAACTCCTTCTTTAGCGCTTGCCTTTAAGAATGTGTTATAGAATTGTCTTTCACTAACTCCATACATATAACGAAGTCTTTGTTTTTCTCTTAACTGTAATCCGTATTCAGATAATTTTCTTCTTCTTTCCGTCGGTCCATGTTGACCCGGAGCATAATTACGTTTTCTTAATTCTTCTCCTGTTTCTAGAGTTGAAAAACTAAGACGTCTGGATTTTTTCCAAACTGGTCCTGTATAACGTGCCATATTTATTCCTCCTTTGAATATATGGAATAAAACTTGTGGGACAAATTATTAAGATGAGATGTTAATGTTAGGGTTCGCCGCCAGCAGATGGGTTACTACCATCCCTAAAAATTTAGCACTAACATGATTCAACATTAACTTTGTCTACTGCTTTATTCACGCCTATAGATAATACCAAAAACTAAGACTAAAGTCAAACATTAGTATGCAGTAAAAGCTGTTATTAATTAAGCTTTTTATCGCTTAGATATAACTAAGTGATATTAAAAAATAAGCGCTTTTATGTTACAATATATAAAGAGGTGTTTGCGATGGAGCGAGTTATGGAACTTTTACAACAATTTTTTAAACAACAGTGGATATTTATTCTTTTAGTCTTTTTACTATTGATTAGTATTTTCGTTTTATACCGTAAAAACAAGGGTGTAAAAAGAGTTGAAGAAGAGCTTGAGATGTTGGAAGTTGACTTTAACACCATCAAGAGTATGCCATTAACCTTTAAATTAAACAAGGCTCGTTCCCTTTCAAAGGTAAATGAGTTTATTGTTAGTGATATTAATGAGTACATTAACTCTTATGACACTGTTCAAAAAGCTATAGATCGAATGGCGGATTTATTTGCTGCGGCCGAAGATGCCCTTTCTATGGATAAAATAGAAGAAGCTCAAGGCTTTAGTGATGAAATTCAAGGCTTAGTCACAATTACCTTAAAAAGTGTTGAAACTTTAAATGCTAAATTAGATGATATTTTACAACAAGAACTCCAACTTAGATCAAATGTCACTGATTTAAAAGAAAGATTTAGACAAATAAAAGAGGGTTTAGCTGCCAATATTGACTTACTGACCTTTAGTGAAGATATTATTGATGTTTATGTTGTAAGTGCTGAAAATGAATTTTCTGCCTTTGATGAGTGGATGTATATATCTGAGTTTGATAAGGCGGAAAACTCCTTAAAGAAAATTTCTGAACACTTAAATAAGTTAGATGAAATTTTAATTGGACTACCACAACTACTGCCAGTTGCTAAAGAAGTAATTCCAAATAAAATCGCGAATGTTTCATCACTTTATTCTGAAGTTAGAAATGTTGACTTATATTTAGATCATTTAGGCGTTACCCAGTCACTTTCAACTATATCTAAAAACTTAAGCAATGACTTAGCTAATCTTAGGTCAGGTGATATTGCAAAGGTTGAAGAAAGCTTAGATGTTTCAAATAAAGATTTAGATGCCTTAGCTTCTAATTTAAGTTATGAGTTAGAATCACAAAAGAGTTTAGTTAAACTAAATGCTGAAATAGAGGATAAGATTATTGAAGCAACAAAAGACTTAGAAAAAATCAATGATAGTTATAAAACAATTAGTGCTCAGTATAATTTTGAAAATCTTAATAGTGAGGTTGAAAAGACAAGTGTTATGTTTACAAGTTTAGTTAGTGACTATACAAGTTTAAAGGCAACATTTAATAAAACGACACCTTCAACAAAAATGTTAGAAGACTTACAAGCTTATAACAATAAATTATCAGCGAATATAAAAAATGTTTATGATTTAAATCAAAAAATTGAAACAATTATTGAAGATGAAAGTCGAGCGCGTCAGCAGCTATTAAAGCTATATTTAATTATCAATGAAGTTACAGTTAAGATTAATGAATACCAGCTACCTTCGATTTCAAAAGATTATAAAGAAGATGTAAAGATTGCAAAACAACATGTTAGAAATATCGAACTTTTATTAAGTGATGATACCTTGGACTTACAATTATTAAATACAACCTTAACTGAATCAATTGACTATGTGTATAGACTTTATAATAATGTAAATAATATTGTCGGAATGGCAATAATGGTTGAAAATGCCTTAGTCTTTGCCAATCGCTATCGTTCTACATATCCGCAAGTTGATAGTGAACTTTCAAAAACAGAACTATATTTTAGAAATGGTGAATATACCCAAGCACTAACGACAGTCCTTGCGGTAATAGAGAGTATTCATCCGCATGACTATGAAAAACTAATAAGAGAGAACTCAACTAATGTCATTTAAAGAGTTTTTATACCTTGATAATACTAGTTCGACAAAAATTGATAAAGAAATATTAAAAACTTATACTTATTTAACAAATCGTTATTTTGCGAATGCTTCTTCTCTCCATACTTTAGGAGTTGAAGTAAAAAACTTAGAAATTAAAGCTAAAAATCAAGTCTTAGACTTATTAAAAGTTAAAAACTATCGTTTGATATTTACAAGTGGGGCGACTGAGGCTAATAATATCGCGATCAAATCAATTGCGATAAAAAATCAACACTTGGGTAAACACTTAATTACAAGCAAGGTTGAACATGACAGTGTTTATAATTCATTTAAGTTTTTAGCCGACTACTTAGGTTTTGAAGTTACATATTTAAATTTAAATCAAGATGGAACAATAAATTTAGATGAACTAAAAAATAGTTTACGACCAGATACAATTTTAGTTTCAATTATTGGAGTCAATAATGAAATCGGGACAATTATTAATCATCAAAAATGGTGCAAGCTTGTAAAAGAAAATAGTAAAGCCTTATGTCATGTTGATATGGTGCAAGCGCTAGGTAAAATCGACTTAGATTTTTTAAATGTCGATTTAGCTAGTTTTTCAGCCCATAAAATTAATGGAATAAATGGAAGTGGCTTTCTTTTAATTCGCGACCATCTTAAAATTGCTCCACTAATATCAGGGGGTAGTCAACAAGATGGATTTCGTGGTGGCACAAGTAATTCACCCGCTAATATTGTCTTAGCTAAAACAGTTAGACTAGCCTTAGAAAAACAAGAAGAAAATAATGCTCACTTAAAAATTCTCAGTGACTTTTTATATAAAGAGCTAAAAGCTATTTCAACAATTTCTTTAAATAGTATTCAAAACAATAGTGTTTACAACATTATTAATTTTAGTGTTAATAATGTCCAAAGTGAGATTATATTAAATGCCTTAAATAATAAAAATATTTATATAAGTGCTGGGTCAACCTGTCAAGATGATCTTTATGAAGACTCACGGGTTTTAAAAGCCTTAAATAAAAGTGAAAAAGAGCAAAGAAGTAGAATTAGAATTGGTCTTGATGCCAGTTTAACGATAAAAGATTTGCAGTATTTTATTGAGACATTAAAGGAGATTATAAATGACTATGCAATATAATTATGAACATATATTAGTTAGATATGGCGAACTAACGACCAAGGGTAAAAACCGCCGCGACTTTATTAAAAGACTACATAAAAATCTTAAGTATGCCTTAAAAGATTTTGATAAGTTAAGATATCGAAGACAACATGATCGCTTTTTTATCATTTTAAATGGTGAAGATGAAAAACAAATTATTCCGATTTTAAAAGATATCTTTGGCATTCATTCTTTTTCACTAGCAATTAAAGTTAAGAGTGACATCGATGAAATTGTCAAAGCTGCCTATCATGTAGTTGAAGATGACCACAAAAATAAAACTTTTAAAATATTTTCTAAAAGAAGAGATAAAAATTTTCCGCAGCGGTCAACTGAAATTATCTCAAGAGTTGCCGGTGAAATCTTAGATAAAACCCACTTTACAGTCGATATCCATAACTATGATGTTGGAATCATTATTGAAATTGATAAAGAACAAACCTATGTCATGGGCAAGATCCATCAAGGAAAAGGGGGTTATCCAGTTGGAATTTCTGGCAAGGCAATGTTGTTGTTGTCAGGGGGAATTGACTCTCCAGTTGCCGGTGACTTAATTCAAAAACGAGGCGTTTACTTAGATACAGTTCACTTTGTCTCACCACCTTATACTTCTGAGCAGTCGTTAGATAAAGTCTTAAGATTAGCAAAAAGGTTAAACTACAATCAAAAAAATGTTAGGATCTTTATTGTGCCTTTTACAAAGTTACAATTGGCAATACATGAAAACTTACCAGAACCATATGAAATAACAATTATGCGAAGAATGATGTTTAGAATTGCCGAAACTTTAGCGAATCAAAATAGTTGTACGGCGCTTGTTACCGGTGAATCTTTGGGTCAAGTATCTTCCCAAACTATGGATAATATCAGTGTTATTAATGATGTTGTTAAGATGCCCGTTTTTAGGCCACTCATTAGTTTTGATAAAGAAGAAATTATTAGACATTCTAGAATAATTGATACTTACAAAATTAGTATTGAACCATATGATGATGCTTGTACAATTTTTAATCCGCAAAATCCAGTTACAAAACCAAAGCTTAGTTTATGTGAACACTATGAAAGCTATTTTGACTTTCAAAGCCTAGTTGATGAATGTGTTGAAAATGTTGAAATTAAAGTGTTAAGATATGATGATGAAGATGAAAATGAAGACTTATTTTAAAGGAGTGGTATAAATGGCATTTGAATCCCTAAGTGAAAAACTAAATCAAACGTTTAGAAATTTAACCGGAAAAGGTAAATTAACTGAAAAAAATATGGAGGATGTCCTTCAAGATATAAGAAGAGCAATGTTAGAGGCCGATGTTAACTTTAGTGTTGTCACAAGCTTTTTAGCTAGTGTTAAAGAAAAAATGGTTGGTGAAAAAGTAATCGATTCAGTTGATCCAGCTGAAATGACGGTCAAGATTGTTTATGATGAGCTAGTTGAATTATTAGGTAGTAGTCAAGCTGAAATTAATTATAATCCAGAGGGTTTAACGACAATTATGTTAATTGGACTACAAGGAACAGGTAAGACAACCAGTGTTGCTAAGATTGCGAATGTATTAAAAAATAAAGAAAATAAAAGACCTTTAATTATAGCTGCTGACGTTGTTAGACCAGCCGCAATTGAGCAATTAAAAGTTTTAGGCTCTGAAATTGGTGTCGAAGTATTCTCGCTTGGGACTAGCATTAGTGCCTTAGAAACTGTTAAGCAAGGACTAGACTATGCTAAGGCTAATAATTTTGATACAGTCTTTATTGATACTGCAGGTCGGCTATCAATTGATGAAGAATTAATGCATGAATTAGAAGAAATAAAAGCTTTGGTAAATCCTGAAGAAATCTTATTAACCGTTGATGCAATGACGGGACAAGATATTATTAATGTTGCGCAAAGATTTGATGAGCTTTTAAATATTAGTGGGGTTGTTGTTACAAAATTAGATGGTGATGCACGCGGTGGTGCGGTATTATCAGTCAAATCTGTTACTAATGTTCCAATTAAATTTGTTGGTGATGGAGAAAAAATTGAAGACTTAGATATTTTTTATCCAGAGCGAATGGCCGATCGCATTATGGGGATGGGCGACATTGTTTCTTTAGTTGAAAAAGCTGAAGAAAAAATGGATATTGAAGCTGCCGAAAAAAGTGCTAAGCGGATGATGGATGGCGAATTTACCTTAGATGATATGTTAGTTCAATTTGATCAAATAAACCGCATGGGTCCTTTATCAGGGATTTTGAAAATGATTCCAGGTTTAAATCAAATGACAAAGGGTCTAGATACTGATAAGGCTGAAGATGCAATGACTATGAACAAGGCAATTATTAGATCTATGACTCAAGAAGAGAGAGATAATCCAAGAATAATTAGAACATCAAGAATTAGAAGAATTGCCAATGGTAGTGGAACCAGTGTCCGTGATGTCAAAAACTTAATTAGACAATACGATAAAATGAAGGATCAAATGCGCATGATGGGTAGAATGTTTAAAGGCGGACAAATGCCTTTCTAGAGGTGATTTTATGACTGAGAAGTTTGATAAAGAACTACTTGAAAAAATCAAAAGATTTCAAAGGGATGAAACGACAGCTTATGTTCTTTATACCAAAATTGCAAAACAACAAAAAAATCCAAACAATAAACAAGTACTTTTAGATTTTGCCAATGAAGAAAAAACGCATGCCTTATTTTTTGAAGGTTATACTGGCGAAAAAATAAAACCTAAAAAGTTTAAAGTTTTTTGGTATTCACTGTTAACTTATATTTTTGGTTATACATTTTCAATTAAGACAATGGAAAAAAATGAGGAATTTACCCTTAGTGACTACAAGGCTTTAGAATCTATAATTCCAGACATTGATAAGATTATTCATGATGAAGTAAAGCATGAACAAATTTTAATCGACATGATTGATGAAGAACGATTAAATTATGTTGGTGCGATGGTTTTAGGCTTAAATGATGCACTGGTAGAGCTAACAGGGACGATTGCAGGATTAACCTTTGCGCTACAAAATACACGCTTGGTCGCACTTTCTGGCATCATTACCGGTATCTCGGCAACCCTTTCAATGGCGGCCTCAAATTATTTGGCCGAAAATGCTGAAGGTAATCTTAATGCATTTAAGTCAAGTGTTTATACAGGTGTTGCTTATTTGATTACGGTAGTTTTAATGGTACTGCCATATTTGATTTTTCCAAATGAATTATACTTATACGCCTTTATTTCAATGTTAATAATCGTTATCACGATAATATTTTTATTTAATTACTATATTTCCATTGCCAAAGGTCAATCATTTAAGCGTAACTTCTTTACAATGGCTTTTATTAGTTTAAGTGTTGCCTTAATTTCCTTTGTAATTGGAATTATTGCCAAAAATTTTCTTGGTGTTGATATTTAAATTTTTAATTTCTAAGTAATCTTTAAAGTAGTAGTTGATCTCAATTGCTACTTTTTTTTCTGTCTTAGCACAATTATAAATAAAGATAATTAAACAAATTGTGAAATTACTTTAAATTGCAACAAAACTATTATATAATATCCTTACAAGATATATAAACAAGAAAGAGAGGTTAGTTATGCTTAAATTTGTTGTTAAAGAAACAAATACGGGATTTAAATTTGATCTTACTGGATCAAATGGAAAAACAATTGGTAGGTCGGAGGTTTATACGACCAAGGCTGCTTGTCTAAAAGGTGTTGAAAGCGTCAAAAATAATGTTGTAGATGCTAATTTTGAGGATCAAACAAAAACAGGATTTGAAACAGTCACAAATCCTAAGTTTGAAATGTACTTAGACAAGTCAGATGCATATCGTTTTAGATTAAAGTCAAGAAATGGGCAGAACATTTTAGCTTCTGATAGTTATGAAGATAAAAAACTTTGTTTAGCTACAATCCAAGAAATTAGAAATAATGTTAGTAAAGCAAAAGTAGATGCGTAATTTATTATAGATTTAAGCGTTAAAAAACAGATCTCTAAGGCAGAAATCTGTTTTTTAATACAATATCAATTATGGTTAGAGTATTTCTCCATTTGTGGCAATAACTTCTTTATACCAGTCAAAGGATTTTTTCTTAAAACGTTTATTTGTACCTTGACCTTGATTATCACGGTCAACATAAATAAAGCCATAACGTTTTGACATTTCACCTGTACTTGCACTTACTAAATCAATACAGCCCCAGCTTGTATAGCCTAAAATATCAACACCATCTTCTACAGCTTTTTTCATTTCAATTAGGTGTTGGCGCATATAATCAATCCGATAGTCATCTATTACAGTATCATTTTCTAAAACATCATGGGCACCAAGACCATTTTCTACAATAAACAATGGTTTTTGATAACGGTCATATAGTTGATTCATTGTTGTTCGCAATCCAACTGGATCAATTTGCCATCCCCATTCGGACTCTTTTAAATAAGGGTTTTTTAATGATCCAAAGGCATTACCTGTTGCGGCTTGTTTATTTATCTTGTCATCACTACTTGTTAGACGTGAAGAATAATAAGAAAATGATATAAAATCAACTGGATATTCTTTTAACACTTCTAAATCGCCAGCTTTAATCTCTAAATTCACATTTAAGTCTTTAAATAAGCGTTTAGTGTAAAAAGGGTAGTAGCCCTTAGATTGGACATCAATAAACATATATTGACTTTGATTTTCCTTAACAGCCTTTAAGACATCATCTGGATGTGGACTGTAAGGATAGATTTCACCTGCTGCCATCATACAGCCAATCATAAAGTCTTCTGCATTAATTTCTTTGGCTTTTTTAGTTACAAGGGCACTTGCGACCAAAAGATGGTGGGCCGCTTGATATTTAACTTGATTTGCATTTTCGTTTTCATTAATAATTATTCCACCTCCAAAAAATGGGATGTGAAGTAACATGTTAATTTCATTGTGCGTTAGCCAATACTTGACCTTATCTTTATAACGTTTTAAGACAACTTCTGAATATTTTACATAAAAGTCAATTAAAATCCGATTACTCCAACCCCCATATTCGGTAATTAAATTTAATGGTGTATCAAAGTGGTTAAGGGTAACTAGCGGTTTTATCCCATATTTTAAACACTCATCAAATACTTTGTCATAAAACTCTAGTCCTTTTTCATTTGGTAAATCTTCATCACCATTAGGGAAAATTCTTGGCCATGAGAT
>JAAZDW010000034.1 GCA_012512595.1 Erysipelothrix sp. | reverse complement strand
CCAGTTAATGTTTATAGTAACGTGAGGTGGACTATGAAAAAGAAAATATTTAAAGAAAAGTGTCTCACTGTCAATAATATTATAAATGGCAGTGAAAAAGATTTTTTGGTCAAAGAACTGAATTCTGATACAGCTTTGATTGATTATGCTATTAGTCGTTTAGATGAAGAATCGCAACGAATTCTTTACTTTGACTTTGTTTATCGAAGTAAGAAGTACTGGTGGCGTGAATATTATTCTAAAACTACTTACTATCGGTTAAAAAATGTTGCCTTAGATAAACTGTTGGAGAATTTAAACACAGATTACATATGAGGCGTATTGAATGAAAGTGATTAAAGTGATATCATAAAAGCATAACTGTAGGAGGTAATTTATGCTAAAAGGTATCGCGGCTTCATCAGGTTATGCACAAGCGAAGGTTTACAAATTAGAACACCCAGAGCTTGTCGTTACTAGAATAGAAGCTAATAAAAAAGAAGAATTAGAAAAATTTGAAAAAGCTTTATTAAAGACTAGAAGTGATATTCAATCAATTAAAGCAAAGGCTGTTGGAAGACTTTCAGCAGATGAGTTAGCAATTTTTGATGCTCACTTAGAGTTTACTAATGATCCAGGGCTTTTGGACCAAGTAATTGCAACTATTGAAAAAGAGTCAGTTAATGCTGAATGGGCTTTAGATAAAATTGCAAATACGTTTATAAAGATGTTTGAATCGATGGAAGATGAATATTTTAGAGAAAGAGCTGCAGATATTAAAGACGTTGCTTATCGAATTAAATCACATATAATGGGAGTTTCAATTGCTGATCTATCGTTAATTAATGAAGAAGTAATTATTTTAGCAGAAGATTTAACTCCAAGTGATACAGCTCAATTAGATAAGAATTTTACAAAAGGTTTTGTAACTGAAATTGGTGGAAGAACTTCACATTCAGCTATTATGGCAAGAAGTTTAGAAATTCCTGCTGTCGTTGGAATTACTGGTGTTTTAAAGACCTTAAAACATGGACAATTCATTATTATGGATGCAATTAAAGGTGAAGTAATAACAGATCCAACACCAGAACAGCAAGCAGAGTATAAAAAACTTGCTGAAAATTACGCAAATTACCGTACAAGTCTTGAAATCTTGAAAGACGAAAAGACAATTACAACTGATGGTCACCAAGTAGAATTAGCCGGAAACATTGGTAATGCTAAAGATGTTGATGGTGTATTACATAATGGTGGCGAAGGTGTAGGTCTTTATCGTACTGAATTTTTATATATGGATGCTTCAGAACTTCCTAATGAAGAAGATCAATTTGAAGCTTACAAAACAGTCTTAGAAAAAATGGGAGATCGTCCAGTTGTTGTTAGAACATTAGACATTGGTGGCGACAAAGAATTAAGCTATTTGCCACTACCAAAAGAAATGAACCCGTTTTTGGGTTATCGAGCAATTAGACTTTGTTTAGACCGTACCGATATCTTTAGAACTCAACTAAGAGCCCTAATTCGTGCTAGTGCCTTTGGCTCATTAAGAATTATGTTTCCAATGATTGCGACACTTCAAGAATTTAATGATGCAAAAGCAATTTATCAAGATGAATATGATAATTTACTTGCAGAAGGTGTAGCAGTCAGTGATAATATTGAAGTTGGAATGATGGTAGAAATACCGGCAGCAGCTGTTCTTGCTGATCAGTTTGCTAAAGTGTCTGACTTTTTCTCAATTGGTACAAATGACCTAATTCAATACTCATTTGCCGCTGACCGAATGAATGAGCAAGTTTCATATCTATATCAACCTTTAAATCCAGCTTTGTTAAGATTAATAAAAATGACAATTGATGGTGGACATAAAGAAGGTAAGTGGGTTGGCATGTGTGGAGAGATGGCAGGCGATGCGCTTGCAGCTCCAGTTTTGTTAGGACTTGGCTTAGATGAATTTTCAATGTCAGCTACAAGCATCTTAGAAGCTCGAAAAGTTATTAATAGCTTATCGTATGCGGATATGCAAGAATTAGCCGCTAAAGCACTTGAATGCTCAACTGAAGAAGAAGTAGTTCAACTTCTAAAAGAAAACTTATAGACATAAGAAGTGTTAATGAAAATTAACACTTTTTTTACAGGATATGATAAAATGAACACTAGTAAGACTAATAATAATTAGTAAAATAGAAGGTAGTTGAGGTGTTATATGCAAACAGAGCGTAAACAAAAGTTTATCATTGATTTCGTTTATATGTCACTTATTTTAGTAATTGGATATTTAATTGCCAAATACTTTTTGGGTATCTTGTTTCCCTTTGTTTTAGGATTTTTGATTGCCTTTGCCCTAAGACCTGTAATTAAATTTATAAACAAAAAAATTAAAGTGAATAATAAAATCATTTCACTGGTTGTATTGTTGCTTTTCTACAGTTTAATTGGTGGCGGCTTATTTTTTGTTTCAATCAAAATCTTTACAATGTTAAAAAGCTTATTTGAGGATATTCCGATGATGTATCAAAATGATATTCAACCACTAATCAATCAATTTACACTTTGGTCAAAAGATTTATTCTATCGAATAAATCCTGAAATCATTGATTTTATCCAACAATTTGACAAAAATATTATTGAACAGTTGAGCGGGATCGTTAAAAACTTCTCATCAGGAGCAGTTTCATTATTAACCGCAATAGTTACAAAACTTCCAAGTTTTCTTTTAGCTTTTCTTTTTACAATAATTTCATCCTTTTTTATAACCTTAGACTATGACAAAATTACTGAGTTTTTAGATTATCAAATAACTGATAAAAACCGAAGAATTATGTCAGCGATAAAAAGAAATGGAATTGATGTTGTTGTTAATTTCTTTAAGGCTTATGGAATTTTATTAAGTGTAACTTTTATAGAAGCGGCGATTGGCTTAAGTTTAATGGGAATAAAAAATGCAATTGGAATAAGTATTGTTATTGCCATGGTTGATATTTTTCCAGTACTAGGAACTGGAACAGTTCTTGTACCATGGGCTATTATTGAATTTTTCAATGGCAATGTTCCTGATGCAATCGGTTTAGTAATCTTATATGCGGTAATTACCGTAATTAGACAAATTTTAGAGCCACGCGTTGTTGGTGATTCAATTGGTTTATACCCATTAGTAACCCTTGTTTCAATGTTTTTAGGAGTTAAGTATTTTGGTGGTATTGGTTTATTGGGTTTACCAATCGTGGTGACAATTATTGTTAAGTTGCATGAAGAGGGTATTATAAAAATTTGGCGCGACCCAAAACAAAAAAAGATAGTAAAGAAGGAGAAAAATGTTTAATATAGATAAAGACTTTACCTTAAAAGTTGCTAAAGATATTTTAACAATTCACAGTCCTACCGGCTATACAAAAGATGGAATAGAAAGAATAGAACAATATCTTTTAGACTTAGGATACGATAGCAAAAAAACACCTAAAGGAAACTTAATCATTGAAATACCTGGTCTTGATAATGATTATACCGTTGGCTTAAGTGCTCACATTGACACCTTAGGTTTAATGGTTAGATCAATTGATAGTGAAGGAGGTTTAAATTTTACAGTTTTAGGTGGACCAATTTTAAACACCTATGATGGCGAATACTGTACTGTTATAACGCGTGACAACAAAAGATATCGGGGGACAGTTTTATCTAAGTCGCCAAGTGTCCATGTCTATGAAGATAGTAAGTCACGTAAGCGTGATGAAAACAACATGTATGTTCGACTTGATGAAAGAGTCCAAAATAAAGAAGATGTAGTCAAGTTGGGGATTAGTAATGGAGACATTATTGCGATTGATCAAAAAGTTGAATTAACCAAGTCGGGATTTATTAAGTCAAGATTTTTGGATGATAAAATTTCGGTAGCTTTAATTATTGGATTTTTAAAAATGTTAAAGGACAATAATGTTAAGCCAAAGAATAAGTTGAAAATAATGTTTTCAGTTTATGAAGAAGTAGGCCATGGAATGGCCTGGATTCCAGCTGATATAAAAGAGTTACTATCAGTTGATATGGGTTCTATTGGTTTAGATCTTGAATGTAGTGAGTTTGATGTTAGTATTTGTGCAAAGGATAGTTCAGGACCCTATGATTATGAAATGGTTTCAAAACTAATTGAATTATCGAAAGAAAACAAACTCCAGTATGCAGTTGATATTTATCCAATGTATGGCTCAGATACAAGTGCGGCCCTAAGAGGTGGAAACAACATCAAGGGTGCCTTAATTGGTCCGGGGGTTCACGCAAGTCATGGAATGGAGCGAACCCACTATGAAGCGGTTGAAAATACAATGAAGTTATTATATTTATACTTAGTAAAATAGGAGGAAGTAATTATGAAATTATTATTAGTTGTTGATGTTATTAATGGATTTTTAAAAGAAGGAAACATGTCTTTTGATGGTGATAATGTAATTGCACCAATTGAAGCTTTGATAAAAGAGTTTATAAAAAACGATGACATGATTATTACTTTTAGAGACCAACATGAAAAAGACTCATTAGAATTTATAACCTATCCAGAACACTGTGTGATTGGAACAAGTGAAGTTGACTTAATTGATGAACTAAGTCTCTATAAACCACATATAATTGATATTCCAAAAAATAGTACTAATGGTACTAACACAATTGCATTTCAAAATATATTAAGTGATAATGTATTTGAAGAAGTTGTGGTTGTGGGTGTCTGTACTGATATTTGTGTTTTACAGGCAGTATTATCATTAATTACGTATTTTTATGAAAATGATATTGACACTAAAGTCACAGTTGTTAAAGATGCTGTCGACACATTTGACACAGATCAACATAAACAAGATTATTATAATGAGCTATCATTTAACTTAATGGCAAATGCTAGTGCAAACTTGGTTGAATCACATCAAGATTTAATCAAGGGTTAAAATAATTTAAATATTATACTAGCACAAAAACAACCATTGGTTGTTTTTGTGCTAAAAGAGTTAGGGAGGTGGATTATGAGCGATAAAATTTATCATCCAGTAACCGGTGAAATAATTGACTTAGCCGACTTAGAAGATAAGTGTG
Organism: Erysipelothrix sp.; assembly: GCA_012512595.1. Classification (GTDB taxonomy): domain Bacteria; phylum Bacillota_I; class Bacilli_A; order Erysipelotrichales; family Erysipelotrichaceae; genus JAAZDN01. The sequence continues at coordinate 3,012 of JAAZDW010000034.1, read as the reverse complement.
CCTTTATTGAAGACCGCTTATACAAGCCAATTGTTTGGCAAAGTTTTCACTTTGATGAATATGATCAAAAAAATAAAACATTTGGTATTGAAATAGAACTTAACACCGCAACAGATGCCAACAATAATCCCCAAGCACGGATAGATATATGCAAAAAGCTTTTAAAAGTCTTAAATCGTGAGGGCAAACATTTTCATATTATGCGCGACAATTCAGTTAGAAATGGACTTGAGCTAGTTTCGGCACCGATGACATATAAGTATTGGACTGAAAAGTTTAATGTTAAAGAAATTAACGACTTGTTTAAAAGCTTAAAACTAAGTGCAACGGTCGATACAGGTCTTCATATCCATGTTGGTATAACGCATACTAGACGCTTAAGAGAGGTTTTTTTACAGTTGTTTGCAATTAGCTATCCAATGTGGGTATACTTGTCAGACCGCCGCTTTGAGCGGTTACAAGAGCGATATGTGTCAACTAACTACTTTGTTGACAAGCAAGAGCTAAAGACAAGGTATGAGGCAACAATTAAGAGCTTAATAAAAACTGGGACTTCAAAAGTAGATTATGAGTGGTTAGGCTATTATGACTACCACATTGAAGACCGATACTTAGGCTTAAACTTCTTTAATGAAAATACAATTGAATTTAGAATGTTTGCGGGTACTAATAATTTCTTTGATATTTTTAAAAACTTAACTTTTGTTAGAGTTATTGTAGATCTTGTTGATGAAATATCAGAGTTGCGTGTTAATGATGTTTTTGATTTAGAGACCTTTGTTAGAAGAACTCAGAGTGAACTGATGTTAAAAGAAACAGTTAGATATATAAGATTTGTTAATATGCAAGAAAATAAACAGCGAATCTTTTATAATAACTTTATGTTTTTAGATGCTTATTGGTACCGTGTTTCAATTAATAATGTTGAACGTAAAGAACTAGCTTTAAAGAAAGCTGTCTATCAAGATTACTTAAAAATTATGGACAAAATTAATCCCAATAATCCAGACCATAATTGTGCACAAACTCAAAACTTAAAAAAAGATATTGACTTACTTTTAGTAAATGAGATTTTGGAAGTAGTTTACACAGATGAAAAAAAGATTTATATGGTTAGTGTTAGAGGAAGTACGACAACCATTGGTGTAGATAAAAAACAAGCTAATCACGAATATGTTTTCTTAAGAGGTGTTAGCCGCAACTTAATCTTATAAACATCCAGTTAAAAAAAGTTTCTGTATCATTTGACACAGAAACTTTTAACTTTAGAGCTAGTTTCTCAAAATGTATTGGTTGTATAGGACCAACCCTTTTTCATTAAGGTAGGTTTTAATTGTATAACCCACTTCATCTTCTCTAATTATTTCAGTTTTATTGTTTGTAAAGACATCATCTAAAATATTGTTTTGATTATATGGAATAAACAAGGTTGTTTCTTTATAGTTAGTCAGTAAAATATCTTTAATTTTTGAAAGAATTTTTTCAATGTCTTTTTCATTAAAGGCTGAGATTGAAATACTTTCTGGATGCTTTATTTCTTCATCTAATAAATCAGCCTTATTATAGATTTCTAAAATTTCAATGTCACTGGCACCGATTTCTTTTAAGGTATCTTCAGTGATTTTTTTTTGTTGTAAGTGATTTGGATTTGATAAGTCAATAATGTGTAAAAGTAAATCTGAGTCGGCAACTTCCTGTAAGGTACTTTTAAAAGCTTCAATTAAGGTGTGGTGTAAGTTATTAATAAAACCAATTGTATCAGAAAGTAAAAAGTCAGGAAAATTATCTAATTCAATTTTTCTTGTATAAGTGTCTAAAGTTGCAAATAGCATATCTTTAACAAAGACTTCTTTATCACTGTTAGTCGCTTTTAATATTTGGTTCATAATTGTTGATTTTCCAGCATTAGTATAACCAACTAAGGATACTCTAAAAATATCACTTTTATCACGTTGTTTCTTTTGGGTTTCTAGTTGTCTATTTAAAGTTTTTAACTCTTTTTTGTAATTTGAAAGCAAACGATTTAGTTCACGACGTTCAAGTTCAAGTTTAGTTTCACCAGGTCCACGGTTGGCGAGTCCACCACCAGTTGATCCAGCCTGTTTACTCAAATGGTCACTTGAACCGACTAAACGTGGTAGCTCATAAGTAATTTTAGCGATTTCAACTTGAATTTGAGCACTTTTACTTTTGGCCCTTTGGGTAAATATTTCTAATATTAACATATTTCGGTCTAAAACAATTTTATTCGTTAATTTATCTATATTTCTAATCATTCTTGCTGAAACATCTGAGTTTGCGATAATAAAATCAACCTCTAAGTCATCAGCCATCTGCATAACTTCTTCAATTTTACCAGGTCCAACAAAGGTATCACTATTAACTCGATCTAAATTTTGTTGAATTAAGCCAACAACTTCAATGTCACATGCTTCACATAAGTTTATTAATTCGTTTTTATCATCTTGATTAAAGGGGTCTAAAAATGTTGAAACTCCCATTATAATTGCTGTTTGTTTTTTATCCATATTGTCTCCTTAAGTGTTTTTTGTCTGCTACCATTATATCATAGTAATACGCTATCTTTACTGATTCAATTTAAGATAAAAAAAGATATGTCATTGCTAACATATCTTGGATTATTTAAATTAATTTAAAATGTCTTAAGGCATTTGCTACGCCATCTTCGCTAACACTGGATGTAACATAATCGGCAACATCTTTTGCAGCTTGAACTCCATTGCCCATCGCAACGCCAAAGTCAGCAGTTCTAATTGAGTCGACATCATTGTTTCCATCACCAAAGTATGTGTGACGCTTGACTCCTAAGATCTCGTTTAATTCGGCAATTCCTAAATGTTTTCCTGAATTTTTCGGAAAGACTTCAGGCATTAAACCGGTATTTATAAAATAATCGTAGTCATTAAAGATTGGGTTACTATAACCACCTTCGATTAATTCAAAGTCTTCAATAATAACTTTTAAAACTGGCTCATTATTATATTGTTCGAT
>JAAZDW010000033.1 GCA_012512595.1 Erysipelothrix sp. | reverse complement strand
TTTTAGCGATTGGTTTAGTCTTATTTAGAAATAAAGGTTTAATGCCAAACAAAGTTTTATTTTCAAGTATTGATGGAGTAGTTAATTTCTTTAGAGCAATACCCTTTGTTATTTTGTTAGTAGCAATTTTTCCTTTAACAAGGTTAATCGTCGGTACAACCCTTGGCTTTAAAGGCTCAATCGTACCCTTAGTTTTTGCAACCGCACCATTTTTTGCTAGACAAATTGAAACAGCCTTACTAGATGTAGATGATGGAGTAATAGAGGCGGCGATTGCGATGGGCTGTTCTAACTTTGAAATCATTTATCGAGTTTATTTAAAAGAAGCTTTACCAGGTCTGATTAGAGCCGTTACGATTACACTAATCAGTTTATTATCACTCACAACGATGGTTGGAGCAATTGCAGGCGGTGGTATTGGTGATATAGCCTTAATGTATGGCCTACGTCGTAACATGTTAGATATCACCTATGTGACAGTTGTCATTATCTTAGGATTAGTCTATCTAATTCAAAGTATCGCAAATATAAGTTTAAGAAAACTAGAAAAAGGAGAAAGTAAAAATGAAAAAAAGTTTAATTATTTTAATCGCAATCTTATTATTGATAGTTGGTTGTGGAAAAAAAGAAAGTAAGCAAGAAATAGTTGTTGGCGTAGTTGGGGAACACTACAAGTATTGGGATCCAGTAATCGAGAAATTTAAAGAAGAAGGGATTACTTTAACTTTGAAAGTCTTTAATGAATATAGTATTCCTAATAAAGCCTTAGCTGAAAAGGAAATTGATTTAAATGCTTTTCAACACTACTTATATTTAAATCAAGAAATTAAGGAGTTTGGTTATGAATTATCAGTTTTGGCAGAAACAATAATTGACCCATTAGGTATTTATTCAAATAAACATTTAGACACTAATAGTGTTAAAAAAAATGGAATAGTTGTTATACCTGATGATGTTACTAATGGTGGGCGTGCTTTAAAACTGTTAGAAGCAGCGGGTTTAATTAAAGTCGATCCAAGCAAGGGCTATTTACCATCACTTTTAGACATCACTGAAAACAATTTAAACTTAGATATTAAATATGCTAAGTCTGATTTAATTCCATCAATGTTGCCAGATGTAGACTTAGCGGTTATTAATGGTGACTTAGCTGTCTCTTATGGTAAAAAGCCAACAGCTGACTCAATTTACTTAGAAGAAGTAGACATTAATAAAAATGAAAATGTTAAAGATTTAATTAATATTATTGCGGTTAGAACTGAAGATCTCGATAATGAGAATTATCAAAAAGTAAAAACCTACTTTCAATCAGAAGCAGTAATCAAAGTCATGGATGAATATTACGATAAAGCTTTTATTCCGGCCTGGAAGTAAACCACTAAAACAAGCTAAATTATAAACAAGACCCTATAGAATAGACCTAAAAATCGAAAGTCTATATATGGGGTTTTTGTATATGTAAGATATATTGTCGAATCAATAAGTGTTATAATATAAATAGTAGGTGAAACAATGAAACCAATAACATCTTTTAGTGATAAATTTCTAATTCAGGCAGCTGTTGATTACAGCTACCTTATTTCGCGTTATGATATTAACGCTGACCCAATCTTAACCACAAAAGAAAAAATTAAAAAGGAATTTAATAATCGCTATATACCAATTTTAATTGAAAATAAACCAATTATTAGAAAAGATGCGGATGGTATTGATCAAAAAATAGAGCTCAGGTATATCATTTTTGAAGATACACATTCAAGCCCACTGGAGCATGCCCTAATTTTTCAAGGCTCAGATGTTGACACCGAAACGATTTTTAGTGGAAGAGATACTGATTGGTCAAATAACTTAAGTAGTGCCGTCCATTTACCAGTACGCAACTACCAAGTTGCCAAAGATGAATTTGCATATTTAAAATCTTTAAAGAAATACAATATAACTGCAGTTAGTGGCAACTCCCTAGGTGGAGGTTATGCCTTAACTTTAGCAAATGATAATCCAAAACTAAGGGCAATTGGAGTGAATCCAGCTCCATCAGAATATCAAAACAAATATCAAAATAATGGCTATGCAACAATCTTAAATACAAATACAGACCTTTTAACGCGAATGCTAAAAACTGACATCTCAAGATATAAACAAGAAGATTATCAAAAAATTAAACAATTATTTTTAGACAATGATACTTTAACTATCGATAAAACTAGGGATTATGATAAATTAATTTTTGACTTAGACTATAAGACCGGCTATTTTTATGGATTTGAAACGTTTTTAGTCGATCGCAGTCTTTATTATAATGAAAACACGTATATTGAAGCTGCCCACCGGGGGACAATTTTAGAGCCACGTGACGTTGCAATTGATATATTCAAGGATAACTTACTCGCTTATTCTCAAGGTTTTGCGACTAAAATTTTTAGCCAAACCAAAGAACTGTTGGATTATTCGCGCTACTTTCTTAAGTTAAGCACAAATACTATTACAAATGCAGAATATCGGGACTTAGTTGATAATTATATTAAACCAGCTTTTAGGCCAGTTCACAAAAACAAGGTAAAAGACTTTGAAAATTTCCCTTCTTTAGCAATTTTTATTCAATATGACATTATGACAAATAATTTGATTAAAAACGATGGTCAAAGGTTAATCGAAGCAGGCAGTTTTAAAGTTTTCGAAAAAGAGTTATTTAAAGATAATTTATCCAAGAGTATCAATGACTATAACCAAGCTATAAATTATCCGATAATGCGGGTAATTCATGATTTAGAAGAAGAAATGTTTTTAAGACTTAAGACAAGTAACTTAAAACAAGTAATAACATTTTTTGCCTCATCTTTTGATATCTCGCTTAACTTTGACTTTGATATATTTGATGTGTTTAAAGGACTACCGATCACTATCTTATTTAAAATAGGCGAATTATTAGACCAAAACCGGCGTTATTTCAAAGGATTAAAAAACAATTTAGTTAGCTATTTTAATAAGGAAAACCAAGAATTGACAAATCCAGAAACAATCAAACATTATCGGATATCTTTTGAAAAAATAAGTAAAGAAATCTTGATGGCAAGCAAAATAATTAGTGCAAACTTAGAAAACTTAAGTTTGAATATGGATTTAGCTCTAAATGATAAAGAAGGAATTTTTAAAATAAGATATTTTGCTGACAAAAACAGGCTAAAACAATTTACAGATTTAGCAAGTCTAGACTTAGACACTAGTTTGCATGAAAAATTAATGCTTTATAACAATGAAAATTTAGTTGTCAAACAATTTCAACAAGTCTTAGATATTATTGATGAGTATCGTGTTTTTTCGGTTGTTGAACTTGGCCAAAGCATTAAAAAAACCGAAGAAATCTTAAAGGCAAGTATTAGCTTTATTGAAAAGAAGTCCGATAAAAAAGAAGAGTATCATTTAAGTAAACTATCAAATCAATTAACTGCAATGTTAGAAAACATTGATTTGACAACAATATATTACAACACTTTAAATATTTTTAGATTTGACATTGCGGCAGTTGCCTTAAGAAACACGGTTGGCCAGAGTATTATTACTCATTATCGCCAAAGCATTGAGACAAATGAGCAATTGTTAATTAAACTAAATAATTTAAAGTTGTATGCTAACGCTAATTTTTCTAGTAAGATATTAGCAAGAATCTTATTAGATTTAAATACAATTGAACAAGATGTAAAAAAGCTTAATAGCTTTATAAGTTTATTTATAGAATAAAGAGGAGGCTTATAGTGGAAAATATCCAAGATGATTTAAAAGTAATTGAAGAAAGAATAATTAGCGAAAACAAAGATTTCAATCTTGCAGAAGTTAGAACTGAGCTTGCTAAACAAAGAACAATAATGGCTAATGAAAGAACCTTTAATGCTTGGCTTAGAACAGGTTTATCTTTAGTTTTAGCCGGTTTGGCGATTGCGAACTTTATTGGTTCAACTAGTGAAGCTCATACCTATGCGATGCTTACTGGAATTATATTTGTGAGTGTTGGTATTTTAACATATATCTTAGCTTTTTTAAGTTATATAAATAATATGAAAGTTATTGACTATACTTCAAAGAAATTAACAAGGTTAGTAAACTTATTAATAATTGTGACAATTGCTATGATTATTTCGGCAATCTTAATTTTAGGCTTACTTCTTTATTGGTGGTAAAAGAAAGTTAAAGTTAGTCTTGCAATTATCTTTGATAGTGCTATAATTATTTACAGTAGGTCCTTTAAGTTGATCCCGTGAGGTCAATAAGGCGTAATAACAACCCTTAAGGACACCTTTGCGTGTCTTTTTCTATTAGTGGCCTGCATAAGAGAAAGAGGGAAAGAATTATGGAAAATGAACTATTAATTAAGATTGATGAAAAACCAAAACCGTTAGCTTGGTTTCTTCTATCATTTCAACATGTATTCGCAATGTTTGGGGCAACAGTCTTAGTCCCGATTTTAACTGGGATGCCAATTAGTGTAGCACTATTTGCATCAGGACTTGGAACACTACTCTATGTAGTAATCACTAAGATGAAAATGCCAGTTTACTTAGGCTCATCATTTGCCTATATAGCTGCGGTTAATATTGCAAAAAATGCAATGGGTGGTGACATTAGTGGTGCTCAATCAGGTTTAGTTATGGTTGGGATTGTTTATTTAATTGTCGCGATGGTAATAAAAGCTGTTGGAACTAAGTGGTTAGATAAAATGCTTCCACCAATTGTGATTGGACCAATGATTATTATTATCGGGATTGGAATGGCACCAGTTGCTATTGGACAAGCGGGACTAGTCGCTGGAGCTGACTGGCGTGCGCTAGTTGTAGCACTAGTTGCCTTTGGAGTTACAGTCTTAAGTACTCTAAAAGGTAAAGGCTTTATAAAGATTATTCCGTTTCTTTTAGGAATTATCGCCGGCTATCTTACAGCATACTTCTTAGGTTTAGTTGACTTAACACCAGTAAGTGAAGCAATGGCAGCGGGATTGTTTAAAGTTCCAGAATTTATCTTTCCGTTTAAAGTTGGAAATTTTGAAACATGGAACTTTGCCTTTAGTGATGTTGCTTGGTCAATTGTACCAATTGCCTTTGTAACGATTAGTGAACATATTGGCGATCATACAGTACTTGGCCAAATTTGTGGAGAAAACTTTTTACAAGACCCAGGATTAGATAAATCACTTTTAGGTGATGGGGTTGCGACAACAGTTAGTGCGCTAATTGGTGGTCCAGCAAATACAACCTACGGTGAAAATACTGGAGTTATCGCGCTAACAAAGGTTGGATCAGTTTGGGTAATTATGGGTGCAGCAGTTATCGCAGTCTTGTTATCATTTATTTCTCCATTTGCAGCATTAATTAGTACAATTCCAGATCCAGTCTTAGGTGGGATGTCAATTATCTTATTTGGAGTAATTGGAAGTAATGGATTAAGAATTTTAATAGATAATAAAGTAGACTTTAATGAACAAAGAAATTTAATCATCGCTTCTTCAATGTTGATTTTAGGACTTGGTGGAGCTATTCTTCAATTTAATAACTTTGTATCACTTGAAGGAATGGCTTTAGCGGGAATCGTAGGGATTATTCTAAACTTTGTTTTACCTAAAACTTCAGAAAAACCAGCAAAACCAACAATTAATTAGTTAAAAACATTTACATAAGTAAAAAAAGCGCTTTGGCGCTTTTTTTATTTGACCTGTTAATTAAAGAGGAATGATCTATTTAATCATTACTACTAGGAGCCAATCCCATCACATGTCCAACTGGGACAGTAAACATTAATCCTTCACCTGGATTTGATAAATCACCTGCGATGGCTTGAATAGTTTCCATCGCTTTGTGTAATAACTCTTCACCTTCGATAACAGTGAAGATTGTTTTATTATAAGGGTGTTCACGATCAAACGCTGTTTTAAAAGCTCCAAATAAATTTGAACTGGAATAGTTTTTACTTAAGATCTTACTTCCCATTCCTTGTGAATCTAAAATAGTAGCACCTTTAACTCCGATTGCCATTAAAGAATTTAATATTTCTTCCATTAACTCTGTTTTATTTAAGACTATTATTAATGCGTGCATATATTGCACCAACCTTTCTTATACGATCTTATTCTTTTAGTTTACGTTTATTTCTCCAGCTTTTGTAATTGCATACTTTGCCAAGATCGGTCCTGCGATTTCAAAGATCAAAACACTAAATAAGATTAAATTAACAATGCCAGTACTAATTTGTGGCAGTTGTTGTTTAACAATCATTGAAAGCCCAATCGAAATTCCACCCTGGGGCAATAAAGCCAAGCCTAGGTATTTCTTTATATTTGGTCCCGACTTTGCAATATAAGCACCGATTGTTGCTCCCAATACCTTACCAAAAAATCTGGCTAAAACATAACCTAAACCTAGTAGACTAATTTTAGCTAAAATTGATAAATCAAGACTAGCTCCAGCAAGGGCGAAAAATAACAGATGAAACGGTGGAGTATACTGATTAAGTGTTGAGAAAGTTCGACTTGGATTTGGATGGACGTTAATTAAAACGGCACCAATCATCATTCCACTCAACAATGGTGACAAGCCTAAAACATGCGCAAGTCCAGTACTCAACAAGACGAATAATATGATAATTGATAAAGACTCTTCTTGTGTTTTAGCCTTGGCCGAAAATTTCGCTAAAATCAAACCTAAGACAAAACCTAAGCCTAAGGATAATATTATTTCTATGACTGGCGTTAAAAACATCATAATTGAAACAGTAGCACCCCCGGCTAAGACAAGTTTGGCAATTGATAAGGCTAAACCAAACGCCATAATTCCTAAAGCATCATCTAAGGCTGTAACTGGTAAAATAATATTAGTTAAAGGCCCTTTAGCTCGGTATTGCTGAATTACCATTAAAGTTCCAGCTGGCGCGGTTGCGGCCGACATGGAAGCTGCAATTAAACTAAAGGCAAAATCTTGTTTAAAGATAAAAAACATTACGACAAAGACTAAGGCAATAACTCCAATAACCTCAGCTACAGTTATAATAAAGACTTCTTTCCCTAACTTTTTAAAATCTTTTAAAAGAAACTCTCCACCAACATTAAAGGCAATGGCTGAAAGTGCCACCTCATTTATAAAATTAATCATGCCACTATCACTTGGCGTAATAATATTTAAAAATGACGGGCCTAAAAATAGACCTCCAATTAAAAACCCCGTTACATTGGGTAAACCAAATCTCCTTGCAATTCTAGCACCAACTAGTGCAAAGAAAATCAAGAAACTCAATTTAATAAATATGTTCAATACGAATCACCCTTTCAATAGTCAAACGTTAAATTTATCAGTTATAATCTCTAACTCCTTTAAGTATAGAACTGTATGGACATCAATGTCAAGGTATGCCCTTACATAGCCCTTATATAGAGTGTTTTGAGCTAATTGCGTGCACATTTTGATTTGATGTGTATAATATAAAAAGAGTTTAAAATAAAAGCAATGAATAACATAACTAAGTGATTGAAATTCATCGATAAATTAAAGCCAGAATAATTATACAAGAAGTTATGATTTATGGTAAAATAAAAATATATATAACACTTAGAAAAAAACATTGTTTAAAACAAAGCTGGGGGGCTTTTTATGAAGTACGCTTATAAGGAATTAGTTTGGGGTGATGGTTTAGCAGTCAAAGTGACAATTCATTCAGTTGTAGAATTTAAAATGTATTGTCACAAAGAAATAGAACTATTACTAGTAATGAAAGGACGCTTAGATGTAGGGGTTGGTGATAAAAGTTATCATCTAGATGAAGATGATATAATCTTAATTAATTCAAACCAACTACATACAGTAAAAAATGCAACCGCTGATAATGTAATCTTAAGACTAGAGATTAGTCCAGGTTTTTATAGTGGATCATTTATAGATATGCAAGAGGTAAGTTTCAACAGTATTTACTATGATCATCGGGTTTCTAAATCTAAAGAAATTGCACAAGTTCGAGAAATTATCGCGAAGATGGTTTTTGCGATGGAAAATCAAGAGGAAGGTTATCGTTTTAAGGTTGGCTCATATTTATACTTATTGGGCGAAACTTTACTCAAAAACTTTGCACATAAACCAATTTCCAAGACAAATGAATTTAGTGAATCATATATGGCAAGATTGCAGCGGATAATTGATTTTGTTAACGAAAATTATAAAAATAATATTACACTTAAAGATATTGCCAAAAAAGAGAACTTAAACTATTTCTACCTTTCGCATTTTATTAAAGAAAAACTAGGGGTGTCTTTTAAAGATTACTTAAATTCAGTGCGTTTAAATAAAGCGCTTAGATTGCTTTTAGATGGTGATGAAACAATAATTGAAATTTCTAATCAAAGTGGATTTCCAAATATTAGCTCTTTTAATGCTTATTTTAAAAAAGAGTTAAATATGACACCAACTGAGTATCGAAAATCAGACCAAGAAAGTGACGAGTGTAAAAAATATTATGGTCCAGCTGAAGATTTTAATAGGCAAGCCGCTTTGGAAAAACTTCAAAATTACATAGACATCGATACAAATCAAACAATTATTGAAGACCCTAAGGATGTGCATGAGCGAGTCTTAGTTGATTTTCAACAACAAGGAACCTTGTATAAAAAACATTGGAATAAATTAACCACCTTTGGAAGAGCTAAAGAGGGCCTAGGAGCTAATTGGCAAAGACAATTTAGTGAATTTCAAAAAGAGTTTAACTTTGAATACGTTAGATTTCATGGCATCTTCGCCGATGACATGAAAGTTATGAATATTGATGATAATCAAGAGATTTATTACAACTGGGATCGAATTAATGAATTATTTGATTATTTTTATACTAATGATATTAAACCGTTTATAGAATTGTCATATTTTCCAGACCTTTTAAAAAGTTCTGACAAAACAGTTTTCGAGTGGAAAGCTAATATGTCTTTGCCAAATGATTTAGATTTATGGGGAGATCTGTTAAATAATTTTTTAAATCACGTTATTGAAAGATATGGGATAAAACAAGTTAACACTTGGTATTTTGAACTATGGACACCACCTGACTTTGATGAAAACTTTGATAGTGATATTGTCGAAAGTCAGTTTGAATATTTTAATAAAACAGTTAAAACTATAAAGTCTGTTTCAAAGGATATTAAAGTTGGAGGACCGGCCATTTCAAAGTGGTCGTTATCAAGTGGAACTTGGTATGTTAAGTTTTTAGACTATGTCTCAAAAGCAGCCCTAGAGATCGATTTTTTGTCAATGCATGTTTTTTCAGAAAATTTAACAACTGACAGTTTATCAAAGATAAAAGAGTTGGTTGCAAAACAAGCATCAAACAAAGACTTAATGCAGGCTGCCCGTAGTAATTATCATCCAAAAAACCATCTTGTCGATACTATTAAAAGAATCGATGAGGCAAAGGATGAATATCTCGATAACGAGCTAGAAATGCATATTACCCAATGGGGCTTTTCTCCCATTACTGATAATTTGGTTAGTGATACTAGTTTTTATGCCACTAACATCATCAAAACAATGCTTGATACGATTGGGCTTTCTGGTTTTATAGGTTATTGGACTTTTAGTGATTTGATTGAAGATTATGGGCGAGCAAAAGAACATTTTTTTGGAGGACTTGGCCTTATAAACAAAGAAGGAATAAAAAAGCCAAGCTACAACGCATTTTTACTGCTTTCTAAATTGGGTGATGAGCTTGTAACCCTTAGTGAAAACTATGTTGTGACAAAAAAGAATGATGATATACAAATCCTAATTTATAATCACGCTAATTTAAGCGATGACTTTCTTTTAGGAAGTATCGAGGATATTAATTTAACAGATAGATATTCTATTTATAATCCAAAACAAGATCTAAAGGTTGAGGTTTTTGTTGAAAATATAACTGGCAAATTTAAGGTTACAAAGTATCAACTAGATCGAGAAAATGGTTCTGCCTTTGATGAATGGGTTAATATTGGGGCTCCAACATCAATGAGTCTTGAAGAAGTAAATTATTTAAAAGCAAAGGATAGTCCTAATATTAGTGTTAAGTTTAAAGATATAAAAGAAAATTTTTCAAAAATTATTCATGTCCCAGTTCATGGTGTACAAATGATCTTATTAGAAAAAATTACGTAAATTTTAAAAAGTCTAGACTGCAAAGTTTAGACTTTTTGTATACATAAATCTAAGCAAGGTTATATTAATGGGAAGAATAGTTTTAATTTAGTATACTATCAAAGTAGAAATTAAATAATGAATTTTGGAGGAAGCAAATGGGAAAAAAAGTAGTGATCATTGGAGGAGTAGCAGGTGGTGCAACTGCACTAGCGCGACTTAGAAGATTAGACGAGAGTTTTGAGATTGTTTTATTTGAACGTGGCGAATATGTTTCTTTTGCAAACTGTGGTCTACCTTATTATATTGGTGGAACTATAGAGTCAAGAGAAAACTTACTATTACAAACACCAGAGTTGATGAGTAGTAAATTTAATGCTGATGTAAGAGTAAGTTCAGAAGTTATAAAAATACGTAAAGAAGAGAAAAAAGTTATCGTAAAAGATAAAAAGACAGGCAAAACCTATGAAGAATCATATGATTACCTAATCATCTCAACAGGGTCAACACCTTTAACACCACCAATTTTGGGGATTGATTCACCAAATATATTTAGTTTATGGACGATACCTGATACAGATGTAATAAAATCATATGTGGATAACATTAAGCCAAAACATGCAGTTGTTGTGGGTGGCGGATTTATTGGCCTTGAAATGGCTGAAAATTTAGCCCACTTAGGGATTAAGGTTACTATTATAGAAATGTTAGCCCAAGTAATGGCACCAATTGAGTTTGGAATGGCTGAAATAGTCCATCAACACCTAAGAGAAAAAGGCGTTGATTTAATTTTAAATGATGGAGTTAATAGTTTTAAATATAATGAAGGTGTTACAACTATTAAGCTAAATTCAAATAAAGAAGTCAAAGCTGATATGGTAATTTTATCAATTGGGGTAAAACCAAATGGTCAACTTGCAAAAGATGCCGGTTTAGAAGTTAACCAAAGAAATGGGATTGTCGTTGATAAAAATTTACTAACATCAGATCCATCAATCTATGCAGTTGGCGATGTAATTGAAGTAGAAGATTTTATAAGTAAAACCCAAACAATGATACCACTTGCAGGGCCAGCTAATAAACAGGCAAGGATTGTTGCCGATAATATTTTTGGAAAAAAGAAAGAATACAAGGGAACACAAGGCACCAGTATTGCCAAAGTCTTTGATTTAACTGTCGCAAATACGGGATTAAATGAAAAAACTTTGATTAAGTTAGGAAAAGAATATAAAAAGGATTATCAAATAGCCTTAATTCATGCTGATCCTCATGCTGAATACTATCCAGGCGGTCAGCAAATGACATTAAAAATGATATATGATTTAAAAGGCAAAATATTAGGTGCCCAAATTGTTGGTTATGAAGGTGTAGATAAACGAATTGACGTAATAGCGACCGCAATAAGATTCAATGGAACAATATATGACCTGTGTGAATTAGAACTTGCCTATGCACCACCTTATTCATCGGCAAAAGATCCAGTTAATATGTTAGGTTTTGTCGCCGAAAATCAATTAAGTAATAAATTTGATATTGTAATTCCAAGAGAAGTAAAAGACTTAGATTCAGACTCAATCTTTTTAGACGTTAGGGCAGCTAATCGTGAAGTTACAAAAGGCTGTCTTGATGATTCTTTACACATACCATTAGAAGAGTTTAGAGATCGCTTAGATGAATTAGATAAAGATAAAACATATATTACTTTTTGTTCAACTGGAGTTAGGTCTTACATGGCAACTAGAATCCTTTCAGCTAATGGCTTTAAGGCAAAAAATTTAGCAGGTGGTTTTAAGTTTTATCAAACACTTAATTGTCGATAATTAATTTGTAAGATTACTTATAAACTATAAAAAAATTAATAAAAATATCACAAACAAACTTAAAAGACTCACTAATCAGGTGGTCTTTTTCATGTTCTCTTTTCTACCGCAAAAATTCGTCACCTAAAAAACAAACATAGATAATCCTTGTAAATATTTTAAAGATAAACAAGATAGTTGCCAAAATTTAGTGGTCGTCAACTTAAATACCAACTAGAGATAATGTAAGTAATTAATTAAGATATAAATAGTTGTAAATTATTCTTTAAAAAGTAAGTGCCGATTTGATATTTGAACCGGAATATTACACTTAAAAACTTATAAAGTTAATTTAAAAAATAAGTTTAAAACAAATTATTATAATATGAGTCAGGGGGGATATCTGCAAATAAAAATATTTTGACGGTTAATATTTAAATCGTTAATTTTAGTGTGTTT
>JAAZDW010000002.1 GCA_012512595.1 Erysipelothrix sp. | reverse complement strand
TATGAAGCGATTGAAGATGGTGTCGAAATTTTAGGTTACACAACTTGGGGCTGTATTGACCTGATTAGTTGTGGAACATCCCAAATGACTAAACGTTATGGCTTTATTTATGTAGATCAAGACGATGAAGGTAACGGAAGTTTAAAAAGGTATAAAAAAGATTCGTTTTATTGGTACAAAGATGTTATCAAAAGTAGAGCAGCAAATATTTTAAATAACTAATATTGAAAAAGACACAGTTAATCTTGTGTCTTTTTATATCCTTAAAGGGTTTTAATAACTTTACAAGGATTGCCAACCGCAATTGTATTGTCAGCAATATCCTTTGTTACAACACTGCCGGCACCAATCGTAACATTGTTTCCAATTTTAACTCCTGGGCATATTATAGCGCCGCCACCAACCCAGACGTTTGATCCAATACTAACTTCAAGGGCGAATTCTTTTCCCTCTAGTCGGGCAACAGGATCAGTCGGGTGGGCGGCTGTATATATCTTTACATCTGGTGCCAATAGGACATTATCGCCAATAGTGATTTTGTTAGTATCCAAAAGAGTAGTATTGAAATTTGCAAAAAAGTTTTTTCCAATCTCTATATTAAATCCATAGTCACAGGTAAAATTAGACTCAATATGAAAAGGTTCTTCAATATTAATCAGACTATGGATAATCGTCTTTCTTTTTAAATGATCTGAAGGCTTAGTTTGGTTAAAATCAAAACATAAGTCTCGAGCCTTTTCTCTTGCCAAAAGTAAATCCTTAACAGTTGCATCATAATATTCTCCAGCTAACATCTTCTCTTTTTCATTATTATACATATTTTCTCCTTTTAACTACTTATATTTTATAAACTAACTAACTTAATAAATAACTTTACACCTTATTATAACCTAAAGTTGCCATCATCTTATATAAAACAGTGTTTTCTTATTTTGAAATATTGTTTGATATAATATGTATATATGACAACACTATTATTTAATCTGTTTGAGTAAACACTAATCCCCTTATTTAAACCAAAACTGCAAAATAAAACTTAAAAATCATAAAACCAATCTGCTTAATTAAGTCATACAAATTAAAGAAGGGATAAAAATGCTAAGAGAAAAGGGCAAAATCAAAATTATTTTCTATAAAATCTTAATAATTGGTTTAAGCTTCTTTTTAGCTTTCTTATTATTTACGCCACACTTAGTTATAGGTAATATATTGGACACAAAGATTACAGGTGTTGAATATAAAGCAAGTGACTTCAATCTAAAAACTAAAAAAGTTAGGTTACAAACAAAGGATAATCTGACACTCTCAGCATGGCACAGTAAAGTGGATAATCCCAAAGCGACAATTATTATAATTTCAGGTATTTTAAACCCGTCAATAACAGCCTTTTTCGGTCATGCTAAAATGCTTAATGATAATGATTATAATACATTTTTAATTGAAATGCGGGCTCGACATTCAAGTGAGGGCGAAACAATAGGTTTAGGCTATCTAGAAATAGAAGATGTCTTGGCGGGGGTAAGATATCTTGATAATGAAGATAGCAATCCAATAGTTGTGATGGGAACATCTATGGGCGGAGCAGTGGCTATTATGGCCGCAGGTTTAGATGATCGGATAAAAGCCGTAATTTCGCTTTCAGCTTTTTCAAGTTGGGAAGATGTCTTTGTTGATAACATGTATCAACAAGGTTTACCTAAAAGCTTATGCCAGATACAAAAACCTTTTGTTAGATTACATTCAGGTATAAAATTTGGCTTTAATAAAACAAAGTACTCTCCATTAAGAGCCTTAGAAGATTTTAATAATCAACCTTTGTTACTAATGCATTCGACAAATGATTTAGAAGTGCCTTTTTCAAGTTTTCAAAGACTTAAAACAAGAGCTGTTCAATTAAATATAAAAACGACTACTTTTATAAGAGAAGGAAGTCATCACTTTATTACCTATGAAGAACACTTTAATGACCCACTTAAAGATAATGAATTTTCAGCTGCACTTTTAGAGTTTTTAAACAAACAATTTCAATAACAGTCTATTCAACAAATATAAGATTATTAGCCATATTTAAGTATTGTAAATATTGTAAAATATAAGTAGAAAAGTAAAGTGATAATTGGAGGTTACCTTATGACAAGTACAAATACAAATTTAACTTTAACTCAACAAAAAGATCTATTAGAAAAAATTGAGAAACGCTTTGTAGAAAACAATTTCACTAAAGATATAAAATGGGATGATGTTAATGATCGACTACTAAAAAAACCAGTTAAACTCTGGTCCTTATATCAAATGGAAGTAACCGGTGGTGAACCAGCCTTGGTTAGTTACAGGGATGATGAGTATATCTTTTTTGATACGGTTAACGAAAGTCCTTTAAAAAGAAGGGGACTTTGCTATGATGACAAAGCCTTAAATGCACGAAAAAATAATAAGCCAAAGGACAGTGTTATATCCATGTGTGATAAAATGCAAATTGAATTGATGACAGAAACTGATTATGCGTTTTTACAAGGTCTAAAAGCTTGTGACAAAAAGACCTCTAGTTGGTTAAAAACACCAACTTCAATAAGAGATCTTGGGGGAGCCCTTTTTGGGGATTACCGTTATGGCAAGACCTTCATTTATCATAACGGAGCTCAATCTTATTATAGTTCTCGAGGATTTAGGGGCTATTTGAAAGTTTAGTAAATAAGGATAAGACAAAATGAAAGACAATTATAGCCAATGAAATAGATTTATAATGAAATTTTTTGCTTGGTCATATGTTTTTTGGTTGCTAAGTATATTATTTGCGAATAGATATGGCTTTGTTTTACCTGAAAGTGGCTTCTTTTTAAAATCACTACTTAACATAGCTATCATTATCTAAAAACAAAAAATGTTATTTTTAGTATGATTATCCATGCTTTAGCAAACAGTATTCCAATGTTAACGGGAATGGCGTTTAACATTTCTTATAAAAATATCAGTTGTAGTCCAAGTGTTATTGTGGGTATATGTTTTTATTATAACTTCTAGAAACAAAGAAACCTTTGATAATTTAATATAGTAAACTTTTAACAGCTTAATTATAAAAATAATAACCGCTCATATATAGGTGTGGTTATTTTTAGTGTACTAAGAAAACTTTTTATAATCTTATAATAGTGATAAAATAAAGGTGAAAGTAGGACCACAACATATTTAATAGGAGGGATTTTTGTGGATAAAAACTTATTAAGGGAAGTTATTTATCGAAAAAAAAGATCTTTGGAAACAGTCGTTTTAGAGACATCGATTGTTTGGGGAATTCTTACTGCAATACTTGCGACACTTTTGACTAAGGCTTACGGTAAATTTTCAAAAAATCAATTCTTAATTTTTGTTGTATTTGGTTTTATTGGGATTTTTATTGGCTTTTGTAAGAGTAAGGCAAAAAAAGAAGATTTAGCGGTTGAGGTTGCCATTCTTGAACACTTTGAAAAACTAAATAATTAGATTAAGAAGCTGTTTTCAAACAATTTATTTTTCATTTGTTCTCTTTAGAATTAATCACATTCATTCTTGACATAAGGGCTTTATTTACCTATTATGTATAAGGTGTTTTAAAAAGATTATAAAAATTATAGTTAATTTTAAACGCTTGTAAATAAGCTTGTTAGGCAATTAACAGTTAGATAATAAACTGTTTGTTTGAAAAAATTAGTGTAAGTAAGTTGGACTGTTTATTAAGGTTTAAATAAACAAATTCAAAGCTTTGCTGAAGGGGTTTTAGAGAAGATTGTCGTGGAGGATAATGAATGCTTAAAAAAGAATACGATGTAGCGATTATTGGTGGCGGTATGAGTGGTTTAATGTTAGCTTATAAGCTAATGAATTCTAAACCAGAATTGAATATTGTAATTTTAGAAAAGGGTCGAAGTCTTAAAAAAAGATTTTGTCCAATTATTGAAGGTAAGGTTAATCACTGTATTGGCTGTGACCCATGTTCAATAATGACAGGACTTGCAGGAGCTGGTGCTTTTTCAGATGGTAAATTTACGATTACTAATGAGTTTGGTGGCTGGTTATCTGAATTTATTGGCTTGGAATCATCATTAGCTTACATGGAGTTAGCCGATGAAATTTTAGTCTCCCTTGGAGCCACAGAATATCGCTATAAACCTGATAATGGTTTAAAGAAAGAATGTTTAGAAAACCGGCTTTTTATGAAACAAGGCGATATTAAACACCTTGGTACAGAAAAAACTTATGAAATTATGATGAATTTGATTGATGCAATTAGAGAAAAATGTGAAGTTGTATCTGATATGGAAGTAATCGATGTCGATAAAGATAAGCGGATAATTAAAACAAAAGACAATCAAGAAGTTTATGCCGATAATATAATATTTGCGGTTGGTAGAAGTGGTAGTTCGTTTTTGACTGACTGGTGTAACAAAAATAAAATTTCCTTAAGTGTCAACCCGGTTGACTTAGGCGTTAGAGTAGAAATGCCTTCATTAATTTGGAAGGATATTTCAAATAAGGTCTATGACCCAAAAATTTCTTACCGTAGCGATCAATACGGAGACCATACCCGAATGTTTTGTTTCAATGATGGTGGAAATGTTGTATCTGAAAACACTAATGGAATAATTACTGTCAATGGCCACGCCTATTCAGACCCAGATCGAAAAACTGAAAATTCAAACTTTGCGCTTTTATCTTCAATAAAATTTTCTGAAGAGTTTATTAATCCAACCCAATACATAGAAAATGTATCTAAGACCGCGAATCTAATTGGCGGAGGCAATGTAGTTGTTCAAAGATTTGGGGATTTGCTTGAAGGAAAACGAACGACAAAAAGCCGTTTATCAGAATCAACGGTTCGTCCAACTTTAGATGCAGCACCTGGCGACTTAAGTCTTTGTATTCCAAAGCGTCAATTAGATAATATAATTGAAACAATTCACCAATTAGATAAAATCGCACCAGGCACTGCCAATTATGATACTTTATTATATGGGGTTGAATGTAAATATTATTCATCACGTCCAAAAACTAAGAATTTTGAACTTGAAAACTGTGATAGTATTTATGCCTGTGGAGATGGAGCTGGTATTACTAGATCCTTAGCCCAAGCGGCAGCCAATGGTTTATATATAGCTGATATGTTAGCTAAAAAATATTAATTTAAATACAAAAACTTGAGATCAAAAATTTCGACCTCAAGTTTTTTTGACTTAATTTTAATTATATAAAGTTTAATCAATATTATAGAGTAAGCCCATATCTTTTAAAACAGAAGTTACATCTTGGCCAGCTTTTGTGTGCCTTAAGCCAATGACACCTTGTTTTGGGTTTATAAGACCTTGGTGTATTAATTTTTCAAGGATGTAAAGATTTCGTTCAACATCATAATTGCCAGCTTCACCATTAATACAAGAATTATAAACATCATTAGTACAGTAAACAATTCCAACAGTCTTGTCAAAGGCAGCCATTATCTTATCGATGTCAGAGTTAATTGTCGTACATAAAACTAAGACATAGTCTGTTTCAAATAAAGGAAAGACGCCTAAACTATCTAACAACTTTAGGTCATATTTCTCTTTATTTCGATGTGGAAAACCCCCAAGTGGTATGTCAATGAATTCTCTACGATTTACAACCGCAATTGATTTTATTATTTCGTATTCATCAATTAGGCCAAGCTTAACTATTGTCTCACCAAGCCGCAGTTTATTTTGTTTAGAAATTTTTAAAGCCTTTGATAAATCAGCAACACTAATTAACTCTTTTTTTATCAAGTCATCACCAAGGGTGCGTTTAAATCTAATTAAAATACTTTTGTCTAAAAATTCATGGTCGGTTTTACTCCATTTTGGCTTAGTAGAACTTTTTGACTTTTTATTCCTTTTTTTCTTATTTTTAAATAACTTCATTTTCCAAGCATTAACTGTAGCATGGAAATTTATCACATTTCCAACAACTAATCTTAAAGGTAAAACGGGTGGAATGACAGTTGCGATTAATGCTGATTTTACACCGTAAACAGTCTTAACTGCAAAAAATCTTAAAATTTGTCTTTGGATCATTAAAAAGGTTAAAAATAACATTAAATACCATGAAGTACTATATTTTATAAACATTATCGGCAGATTAAACACTAAGGAAAAAATAAAATATGCAAAGATTAAATAGCCAGGCAAGACCAAGAGGTTTGAGATTTTTGATTTATAGTCTCGATACAAGCTATATTTTGATAGAAAGTTTAGGTTTTTGCTAGAAATAACATCGCGCATTCTAAATGATTGCATGGTTATTCCATAAATCCAACGTGTTTTTTGTCTCACCGCTGCTTTATATGTTTTGGGAAACATACTCCTAGTCGCGATAAACTCTCTTTTTTCTTCGCCTTGATAATTTAATCTAACCAATGATTCTAACGGATAGTATAAGTCAAAGCCTTTTTCCTTTAATTGTAATGATAGTTTAAAATCCTCAGTTAAGCTTCCCACTGGAAAGACATTAGAATCAGAGAAACTTTCTAAAACATCACGTCTTAAGGCAAAGCCGGTTCCAGCCGATGGGACAAAGGCACCAATACTATTTCTTGCGGACAGATTTCGAATATGATTTTCCGCAAATTCATCAGCATAAGTACCAGTGATCATATTTTTAAAGAAGTTCTTGATGGTCGGCATTTCTTGTAAAGGAAATACTGGGATTTGGATTGCAGCTTTTGTATCAAATAAATAGTTTTCTAACATAAACTCATAAGGGTGGACAATGTCTTCACTGTCATGAATTATGATCCCTTTAAACCTAAGCGAATTTTTTTCTTCATACTTGTAAATATTATTGATTACGTTATTAATATTGTCAGCCTTTGAACTAGGCCCATCTAAAATGTGCGTAATCGCGTGGACATGAGGATATTTTCTTTCAAGTTTTTTGGCAATTTCCTTAGTATTTGGGTCATTTGGATAGACCCTAAAAAGATATGATACATACTGATTGGATATTCTTGAGATAAGATTAAGTTTTCAATCACATCTTCTAAGACATCCTCTTCATTATAAGCGGCAATGATGACCGCTAAAAGTTTAGGTGGAATATTCTCTAAATCTTTGATTTCAATTTTATCTACTTTAACCCGTTTGAACAGTTTTGCGATAAAGTAATAAATTTCCCACATAAAATCATCGATCGAAACTAATATTAATAAAATCGCAAATGTTAATCCAATATAATATATCATTTAAATCTTCCCCATCTATTTTAAAGTTTATGTTTTTTATGAAAGTTGTAGCTAATCTAAACTAGTCTTTATATTTAAAAGCTACAAGATCTATTTTTTGCTAGTCAAATCTTGTTTATCTAAAAGCTGCCTTAGCAAGTAAAATATGATTTATCTAATTTAATTTAGATACACCTATTATAATACTATTATGGGCAATCACCAAGAGTTAAAGGGGCAAAATGATTGAAATATGCTTTTTCACTGATTGATTTTTGCGATATCATAAATTTTCTTCTCTAAATTATAATAATTTATCTAAATACTTGCTACAATGAATAAAAGGGGGCAACACCACGATGCTTAATAGATTAAAGAAGACAAACATCCTTTTAGTATTTAAAGCAGGTCTAGGCTCAGCAATTGCGATATTTTTAGCTAATCGGCTAAATTTACTTTATAGTGCATCTGCGGGAATCATAACATTACTGACAATTCAAAATACAAAGATAGAAACGATTTCGATTGCCTTTAAAAGAATTATCAGTTTCTTTCTAGGTTTTTTGATCGCCTTTATTGTCTTTTTTAACTTTGGCTATACAACTGGCGGCTTTGGTTTATTCATCTTTATTTTTGTTGCGGTTAGTAATTTGTTAAAACTTCAAAGTGGGATCTCAATAACAGCCGTTTTAGTCACACATTTTTTAATCGAAAAAAATATGACTATCCAATTAATTTTTAATGAAGTAATGTTACTTTTTATCGGTGTTGGAGTTGGGGTTTTAATAAATCTATTTATGCCCAATAATGACAAACAAATTGTCCGTGACCAAAGGGTTGTAGAAGCTAAAATTAAATCAATTTTAAGTTGTATGGCGAAACTGTTAAAAGCAGATGATAGTTGTTTAATTGAAGAAACAAAGACAATTGCGGTTGAATTTAAAGAAATGAGTACATTATTGGAAAATCTTTTAAAGCAGGCTTATGAAAATGCTGACAACAGGCTATTAAAGGCAACACGCTACCGAATTTCTTATCTTGAAATGCGTAGAGTCCAAGTAGCTATTTTAAAGGATATAGCTATAAGTATCGAAAATCTTAGTGGAATTTTTTCACAATCAATTGAAATAGCTAATTTCTTAGAGAAAATGTCGACAGAATTTCACGAACTAAATAATGTAGAGGATTTATTATTAGACTTAGAACATCTTTATGCCCTTTTTAGAGAAGATATTTTACCTGCTAACAGAATTGAATTTGAAAACAGAGCGATCCTTTTTAATATTTTAGGTGATTTAAAAAGGTTTCTATTAGTTAAACATAGCTTTATAGATAACACATGAGTAAATATCTGAATAATGATATAATATTATAAAGTAAAAATTACTTTAATATTCATAAGTATAGAAGCAACATTAGGTTTTTTGAAATTGGGGGAAATAAATATGCAACCAACATATCAAAGAAATTATAAAAATGATGGTTTATCAGTTAGGGCGATGATTCAGTCAGTTAGTGAGTATAAAATGCACTGGCATAATGACATGGAATTTATTCTTGTCTTAGAAGGCAGTTTAATGGTGGGAATAGGTGAAAATACTTTTACTCTAAGTAAAGATGAGATTATCTTAATAAATCCACATGAAGTCCACACAACTAGAAAGACAAAAGAAGATAATGTTTTATTAGTGGTTCAAATTGACCCACAATTTTATAACTCGGTCTTTCCAGATTTTAATAAAGTGAAGTTTAAATGTACTGCCTTAAAACAAAAAGAGAACCAGCAACTAGCTTTAGTTATTAAAAGCTATTTAGCCCATATTGTTTGGGAATTAAATAAACAAAAGGCTGGCTTTGAGTTAAAAATCGGTTCATACTTATATCAGTTGGGAGAGTATTTATTAAATAACTGCCCTCACAAGAGTATTGAAAAAGATTTAAGTTTAAGAGATACGGAATTAGAGCGCATAACGAGAATTGTCAGATACATTAAAGAGAATTCGCATAAAAAAATTACTTTGAGTGAAATCGCCAAAATGGAACATTTAAACTACCATTATTTATCACATTTTATTAAAGGGACTCTAGGTTTGTCATTTTCTGAATTTTTAAATTCAATAAGATTGGACACTGCTGAAAATTTATTAATCACAACAGATGATTCAATAATTAGTATTTCTAATAAAAGTGGCTTTTCCAATGTTAGTTCTTTTAACACACTTTTTAAAAATGAACATGAGATAACTCCAACAGAATTTAGAAAAAAATCTAAAGCTGTGACAATCTCGCCGCCTAGAAAGTCGGCTAGTTATTTAGATGTTAACCAAGACCATGCCTTAGAAAGCTTATTCAAATATTTAGGCAAAGATAATATTAACACAAATCAAAAAGCACCAACTAATCATAAACCATATACCAAGACTTTTGTTGATACAAAACAAAAGGGGAAAACTTTTTCTAAGCATTGGCAAAACCTAACAACCTTTAGCCGGGCTTCAGAAGGTTTACGGGCTAAATGGCAACGTCAACTAACCGCACTCCAGCGTGATATTGACTTTAATTATATTCGCTTTCATGGAATTTTTATGGATGACATGATGGTTTATAATCATGATAAAGATGGTAATGTTGTTTATAATTGGACATCTACAGATGATTTAATTGACACCTTTTTAGATAATGGACTAAAACCATTTTTTGATATGACCTTTATGCCAGACTTACTTAAAAAATCAGATCATACAATATTTTGGTGGAAGGGGAATATTTCTCCACCCAATGATATTGAGTTATGGAAAGATATGGTTAGGGCTTTTGTCGTGCACTGTATTAATCGCTATGGACTATCAGAGGTTAATAAGTGGTACTTTGAAGTTTGGAATGAGCCAGAACTAGAATATGCTTTTTGGGCAGGTAGTCAACAAGAATACTTCGATTTTTTCAAATCGACATTTAATACCATTAAAGAGGTTTCTCAGGAGATTAAAGTTGGGGGACCATCGATTACGCATGGAAGCATATTAAGTGGCAATTGGCTTGAAGAATTCTTAGAGTTTTCAAAAAATAATAATCTCCACCTAGATTTTGTCTCAGTGCATATTTTCCCGGAATATATCCCAACTAGTGAATATTTAGCCGCCCAAGAGCTGGTCTTAAAAGGCGAACCGTTAAATAATGTAATTAGTGGCTTAAAGTTGGTTTATCATGATGAAGATCACACTAAAACAGTTTTAGATACACTAAATAACACGATAGCTGATATTTTAGATTATAAAGTAGAAGTTCATGTAACAGAATGGAATGCGTCTTCAGTCTACGGTAATTTGATTAGTGACACATGTTATTTAGCCACATACATAGTTAAAAATGCTCTTGAAACAATTGGAAAAATTGATTCCCTAGGCTATTGGAGTTTTACCGATTTAATGGAAGAGCATAAATTAGGAGTATCGCATTTCCATGGAGGTTATGGCCTAATAAACAAAGATGGGCTAAAAAAGCCAAGTTACAATGCCTTTACCTTATTAAAAAAACTTGGTACTGAAGTAGTTAGCCAAGGTGAAAACTTTATTATTACAAGAGATGGGGACAGTATCCAAGTTTTAGCTTATAACTATACCCACTTTGATGAATTATTTAAACATGGTGAAAGCTCACATTTAAGTAATAAAGATCGATATTCAATTTATAAGCATAAGGATGATTTAAAAGTTCAAATCAATCTAACTGAAATTGCAGGCGAATATAAATTAACTAAATATCAACTAGACCGAAACCATGGATCTGTTTATGATGAATGGATTAATATGGGAGCACCAGAAAATATGACAAAAAGTGAAATATCTTATTTAAAAGCACAGTCAGAAATCCATAAAACCGTAAGAGATCAAGTCATAGAAAGTCAGTTTAATGTCGAAATGACAATTCCTGCCCACGGAATAAAATTAGTCGTACTAGAGAAAAAATATTAGACTTTAAAAGTCGCATAATAACGTGCATTTTTAAAACATAATATTTACTATTTTTAACAAAAAACGAACACAATTGCGAGCATAGTGTTCGTTTTTTGCTATTTTGGAAAGATTAACAAACTAATCAATAATATTAATCTAATAAATAGCAACAAACAGGGGTATATTTATCAAACAAATGATAGAGATAAAATCTATGGTTGTTTAAAATAGATATACAGACTCTCTATGTGCCTCTTTTGTACGTGGAGAATTTTAATTTATAACAATAATAAATTGTTTATATAAAAGGAGAGGGTTTTTATGAATTTTTTTAAGATAAATAAAAAAGGATTTAGTATCCTAATTATTTTTGTAATGTTTATGCAAATACT